>CAZHBJ010000005.1:0-51449 GCA_964530445.1 uncultured Ignavibacteriaceae bacterium | reverse complement strand
GATTTCGAAAAAAGACGGCGGTTGGAATTTTTTTTATATGAGATAAATAAACCTTCCCGTTCATACATCCTAAGTGTATGAACGGAAACGTTAAGGAGTTTTGCCGCAGTGCTAATTGGGAAAACAGGTAAATCGGATTTTATTTTTATGTCGGTCATGCCTCTACTTCCAAAGTTTTTAATTTTTCTTTATCCATTTTATTATTCTTTAAATTCATTAAAACACATTTCTGTTTGGCAAAAGCACAAACACTTTCATTAATAATAAAATTGAATTTCAATATCATCATATTATGTCTTATTTCTTCTACCCAAATAAAACCGGAAGGTTTATTGCCGAGTTTAAGCTGCTTTTTGTAAACAATATTTGTTGAAGTAACTACCGGGTATAAATTCCAGTAGAGGAGATTATCAACGGGAAGAATTTGTTCAAAAAGTCTGTTGCGCAAGTCTTCCAGCCATTTAACATAAACAATATTATTAACATGACCAGCTACATCAATTTCATAAGTTTTAATTTCAAAATCCTTTGATGCTTTGAATTTATTATTCTCTAAATTCATATTTGATTTCCCTAATTACTCTAATTCATAAATAAGATGATGTATTCTATTTTTAATCTTGCTCTTAATCATAATCTAAATATGAGTAAGAACAAGATTAAGATTATGATTAATATATTTAATCCTAATAAAGAATAACTGCGCTAAGGTAAAAGAATAGCAGCTGCAACAACTGTTGTCCATAAACCCGTTCTATCGCCTTCGGCAGATTGCGTAATGTTAAATGTTTTTACAATTTTGCCGGACATTTTAAAAACCTGTTCTCTTTCGTTCCAATCAACATCCGCGTCAAATTCAACACCTAATGTTGTTGCAAGCATTTGAGCAGCAAGGTCTTCGGCATAATCTCCGGCAATTTTTTCTTTAACGCCGAAAGGATGATATTCCGATAAGTAACCATATTGATTCCCGTCTGCAGGAATTGCAACACCAATTGAAGATGCAATTAATCGGTTCGGTTCGTTTGTGGAATTTCTTGCCATTACCGCAAAAGTAATTTGACCGGGATTAATTTCCTTTAATCCTTCATCGCTCGAAATTTTTTTGCATCCGGGCGGAAATATACTGCTGACGGTTACAAGATTGCATATTTCTATCCCGGCACTTCGTAATGCCGCTTCAAAAGAACTTAGGTAATCTTTATGTCTTCCGACACCTTTTGTAAAAAATATTTTTGAAGGGACGTACAATTTTCATCCTCCTAGATTTAATTATTATGGCATTCATGATCATGGTTTTGCGAGCATACTTCATAGCCGCTTAGTTTACCTTTAATAAAAAGGTCTATTGCCTCTCCATAAAGAATTCCCGGCGCAGTAATAACATTTATACCAAAAGAAAGAAAATTTGAAATCGCTTTTTGTCCCATACCGCCGGCAATAATGGTATTAACATTAAACTGACTTACATAACCCGGCAGCTGACAAGCACCTCCGTGTTCTCCTGCCAAAGGATTAAAGTATGTTTCGTACTTTATAACTTGTTTCTTGTCGTCAAGTTCGCAAACATTAAATTTGGAACATCTTCCAAAATGTTCGGCAACTATTTCTTTGTTTCCGTTTTCTTCAATTGCAACTGCTAAACGATAATTCATATTAGTTCCTTAGTTTAGTTCTTTAAATGTAAACCACCAGTCATATCCGTTTGTAGGATTCATTCTTGCTTCAGCTCCCGCAAAATCTTTCGGCGGTGGTATTATTACTTTATCTTTGATTAATTCATTATTCGGCCAATTTTCAGGCATTGCTACTTTTTTCTTATCCGAAATCTGCAAAGCTTTTAGTGCTCTCAATACTTCATCAACCTGTCTGCCTATTTCTTGAGGATAATAAATCATCAGACGTATTAATCCTTCCGGATCAACTATAAAAACAGCTCGAACCGTATTCGTACCTTTGCCGGGATGAATCATTCCAAGTTTTGTTGCTACATGACCCATATCGTCTGCTATTATTGGGAAAGGAATTTTCATTTTCAATTTTTCGTTTATCCACTCAACCCATTTTATGTGTGAAAAAACCTGATCAATTGAAAGACCGATTAATTCTGTGTTTAGTTTTTTGAATTCTTCATTTCTTCTAGCGAAGGCAAAGAATTCGGTTGTACACACTGGTGTAAAATCACCGGGATGACTGAACAAAACGAACCATTTACCTTTATAATCATCCGGTATGGTTTTAATACCGTGAGTTGTTTGTACTTTGATACTCGGCATTTTTTCGCCAATCAAAGGTATTCCGGTTTTGAATCCGTTTGTATCCATTATCTTCTCCTATTATTTTGTTTTTAAATTTAGTTAATTAAATAATACAGCTATGGTATAAGATGATGGTAGTGTTCTAATTTGTACTCCTAATTCATGGTTCGACTCCGCTCACCATGAAAAATGCATTTAAATTGTCATCCCGAGCGGAGTCGATGGGTGACTTATTCGTCAATATTAATTACGTCAAATTAAGACACTACCAAATCAGTTCAGTTAAATTTTTGCTTCCTATATCTTCTTCTTCCTCCTTTCTTAGTATTAAATTTTTGAAAATAATCATAGTTAATTTTGAACAGTTTACCTTCTACAAAATCTCCGGCAACTTCTGATATTGACTTTTTAGCACAAAGGTACACATCAATACCGGCAGATCTTAGAAAACGAAAAGCATTTAAACCTATCTCGGTAGTAATTAATGCGGAAACATTTTTCTCAATTATAATTTGAGATGTCTGAATTCCGGCTCCGTCAAAAATGTTTTTGAAAGGATTTTGGAGAAAATCGAATGTATTTTTTCCGGTATCATAAAAAATTATACAAGGTGATCTCCCGAATTTTTCAGATGCCGTAGAATTTAAATCCGTTCCTTCCGATGTAATTGCTATTAACATAGTTTCAGTTTCGTTTTATCTGTTACCGAATCCTCTTCGGCGGCCTTTGCCGTTTCTTATTCCGGCACCTTGGCCGAAACCTCCGCCCAAACGGTTACCGGCGCCTCCGCGAGGTCTCCCGCCGCGGCCCAATCCGTAAATTACTTCCATATCTTCTGCATTTTCATTTGTAGCTTCGGATTTATCAGTTTGGGTTGTTTTATCATCACGGCAGCGTCCTCTTCTTCTGCTTGTCAAAGGCCCTTGGATTTGCGGACCTGCCTGCCTCGGCTCGCGATTAGCGAGATGGGTTCCATCAAAGTTTGGCATAATAACCTCTTAACGATTTTTTATAAAATAAGTGTTTCCTGCAAATTCGATTTCCCGTAATATTTTTTTCTTAATTAAATTAATTATTAAATCCCAAGAAGAATTCGACTTATTTAGAAATTTCTTAACTGCATCTTTCCTCATCGGATGAACAGCTACAATACTTAATAATTCTTGTTCGATGTCTGAGAAAAAGCTGAAATTATTATCTTCATCATAGACTAAAAGTTTCGCATTACCGGTTACACTGCTAAATATTTGATGAGCCTCAGTTATTATTCGATCTTCCGGTACTTTTATGTTAGCTTCTGCAGGTGGTCTGGTCGGTACTAAAACATATGCTTTTTCTGGGTGAATTTGTTTTATAAATCCGGCTGTCTTGTAGAGAGATTCTATAGAATCATTTATTCCTTTAACAAGCATTGTTTCGGTAATTAATTTTCCTTTAAATGAATTAGAAAAGTCTTCAATACCTTTCATTATTTTGTTGAGTTCCAGTAAGCCGTGAGGCCTGTTTATTTTCCGCCAATTTTTTTGAAATACCGAATCAATCTTCAGCGAAACCAGGTCGGCGTTTAATAAATCATTCTTAACATCTTTGTCCCACAGCAAAGAAGAATTTGTAATAACGGCAATCTTAATCCCGAAGGCTTTTAATCTTTTAATCGTTTTTCCCAGGTTTATATCAATCGTCGGTTCTCCGTCCGGAACAAAACTTAAATAGTCGATAGTTTCATCAGCTTTTTTTAATTGCTCAATTTTAGCGGCAACTTCATTATAAATAAGGTCGGGAGAGAAAAACTCTTTCCTTTGAATAGACATTAAATCTGTTTTCCCTACCTGGCAGTAGATACATGAATAGCTGCAGGTTTTCGGGGGAATATTATTTATTCCCAGGCTTCTGCCTAATCTCCTCGAAGGAATTGGTCCGAACACAATCATTTCCCTTTTCCTTTCCGACTTAATAATAACATTAAATCCATCTTCTCACACTATTTTTATATTCAAGCCATTTACCTTCAAAAATATTTTCAAGTTTCTTTTCTTCATAATTTATAAATACAATGTCAAGAAATACCGCAAAAAGAATTAGAACTATAAAAGGCAATATTGATCCTAATAATACTGCAATACCGAGAAGAATTAATACAAAACCCAAATACATCGGATTCCTGGTAATCTTAAAAACACCGGTAGTTATCAATACTTCCGATTCCAACAACGGTTTTACGGTCATATTGTTTTTTTTTAATGATGAATCTGCAGCTAGATTTAAAATAATACCGATAAGTATCGGGATAATACCTAATAGCGTAAAAGGGAAATAAATAAAATTTATCACCAGAGTTAGAAAGTGAACTATCAGGATAATTAGAAGAAATAGATAAAAATAAAACGGTGGATTTATTTTTATTAGTATCATACTGCCTTCATTTTTATTTAAACCTTTTATCAGCTTTCATTTTGCTAATATCGTTTTCGCTTTTTTAATACAAACCGTTTTTTTCTTTTACTACATTATCAAAACGGCTTATATATGGTTTTATATCCAGAAGCGGTGTTCCGTCGATTATATCAATATTCTCAACTTCAATTGTACTGTCTTTTATTGAATTTACTTTTACAACCGATACTCCTACCGGATTCGGACGTTTGGGGGCACGTGTTGCAAAAACTCCGTGCTCTTCAACATCCATAAAAGGGACTACTTTCAAACTGTATCCTTTCGACAAATGGAAATGATATATTAAAATTATATGCGAAAATCCTTCCAAACTTTTTAATCCGTTGGAATATCTTTTATGAATTTTTAATTCACCTTTAATTCCTTTTGCACCTGCAGGTTGAATCGGAACACCTTCGATTATTTTGAAAGGGGAGTGAATTATTCCGATTGGTTTATATATAAATTTTTGATAGTTCATTTGTTCTTAGATTTTTGTGTCTTTAATAATTTATTAAGTTGACCTTTTGTTAATGGTCTTCCAAATCCGGTATATTGAACCTTCGGAATCTCAGGATTTTGAATCACCGACCATTTCCCACCTTCGTAATTTTGAAAAACGGAATTGTATTGTACACTATCAACAACCGGTATTACACCATACACTTGTTCAACTTTCCCATCTTCAAGCCAGGTTAAATTAAATGACCCGTTTTTAATGTCTTTTACATTTGTTGTATTATGGCATTCTTCGCATTTCTTCCCTTCTTTAGATACGGAATGACTGAACTGCGGTGCAAACATTAAGAAAGTTTTATTTCCCGGTACTACAAATGTCTGCATATTGGCTGAGGTAACTTTACCGTTGTAGTTCATTAAAAATTCCCAGCCGGAGACAGGAATTGCAACTCTTTTTCCTTCTTTAACCATTGTTTCAAAGTGACAATTGGTGCAGCTAACTACCTGTCTTACATGACATGATTTGCAATCCAGTTTATTCCCGTGAATAGTATGGGAGATAGTCTGATTGATTTTATCATGGCACTGCTCGCACTTTACATCCATTACTCCTTCTTGTTTCATAGAAGAATACTTAAATCCATTACCGTGCATTTCCCTTGCTGTGTGGCAGTCCATACATTGCATACCAGAAGCAAAGTGAACATCCGGTGTACTATTCTTTTGATCAATTTTCATAATTGAAGCTTCCCTTGCATGGCACTTTAAACACATATCCATATTTTTTGCTGCTGCATTTGAATAAACCGCTTTTCCATCCTTAACTAATTTATGGCATACATCGCAGCTCGCAATATGACAATTTTTACACGTAAGATCTGAATATGGAACACCTGTAACCAGTTCCAAACCACTATGCGATTTATCGTACCAATAAGACATTCCTTCTACAGTGTAATGAAGACTTGATTTAAACATGCATTCTTTTTCTTCTTTCTGTTGAGAAAATGCCGAACTAGAAAGAGCGAAAGTTATTCCTGCTATTATCAATAAGTAAAAGACTGATCGCATAAAAGGACTCCTTTCATTTATTTATTAATAAGTATGTACTGCCGGAATAATCAGTTGCTTGTAAAATATTTTTTTCAATTAAACTCTTTACTAAGCTCCAGTTAGAATTTGATTTTGATAAAAATTCTTCAACTGCGCGTATATGCATTGGATGAACAGTAAGAATACTCAATAATTCGTTTTCAACATCAGAAGAAAAACTGAATTTTGTCCCCTCAGTTTCAGTTAAAAGTTCGGCATTACCAATAATACTGTAAAATATTTGGAATGCAGCTGCTAATAGATTTAAATCAGGAGACTTAACCCAAAGTTCTGTCGGAGGTCTTGTCGGAACCAAAATAAATGCCTTTTCAGGTTTAATTTGTTTTATAAATTCCGCTGTTTTATAAATTGATTCTATTGAATCGTTTATTCCCTTTACCATCATAGTTTCCGTAATCAACTTTCCGCTAAACCTTGATGCAAATTCTTCAATACCTTGAATTATTTTTTTTAGTTTTAAAATGCCGTGTGGTCTATTAATTTTCTTCCATATATTTTCAAAAACCGAATCAATTTTGACTGAAACTAAATCTGCTTTCATTAAATCATTCTGAATTTCTCTTACCCATATTAAAGATGAATTTGTAATTACAGCAATTTTGATTTTCAGTTCCTTTAATTTTTCAACTGTTTTTCCGAGATTAATATCGAAGGTTGGTTCGCCTTCAGGGACAAAAGTTATGTAATCAATTTTTTCTCCGGCATTTTGTAATTGATTTACTTTTTTGACAACCTCAGAATAAATATAATTGGGAGTAAAAAATTCCCGTCTTTTTATCGACATATAGTTTGTACTCCCTAATTGACAATATATGCATGAATAATCGCAGACTTTATGGGGAATATTATTTATTCCCAGGCTTCTACCTAATCTGCGTGACGGTATCGGACCAAAAACAATTGACATTATTTTGAATCCCTTAAAATTGATTTAAACTTAATATGTAATCAATTTGTTAATGATAATTATTTTCAAGCAGTGGCCAAGTTTTATCCCTTATTTATAAATTTATTTATTAAAGATTTAATAGTACTTGTCGATTTTAAAAGACTAACGTCAATATGCCCTTTTGATAATACGGAATATGCTTTACGTCCTATTTCAATTGTTAAAAGAACTGTTACATTATTTCGTATTAGAATTTCTGCAGCCTTTAATCCCGAACCGTCTTGAACTTTTGCACCGGGATTTTCGAGGGACCGGTATTTTTTATCCCCTTCATCATAAATAATTATAAAGGGGCAGCGACCGAAACTATCGCTTATTAAAGAATCTGGAGTGTTGCCCATAGATGGCACTGCAATTTTATATGTATCCTTTTTAGTATCCATGTCTCTTTTGTTCAATACTTTTTTTCATAGTCGGTTCTAATAATTCTTTAAGAGAATTTTTAGAAAATAGTTCAATTGCTTCAGCAGTTTTCATTTTACGCGCTAAATAAATTTTGGCATCTCCGGTTTGTAAAATATCGAAAGCATGAGGTCCAATATTACCGACAATAAAAGCTTTTACTCCTTTGTCTAAATATTCTACCAGATTGTCGTGGTTATGTCCTTCATTATTATTTGCAAATGCTTTGTATGTTTTTGTTTCAGTATCGAATACTATATAATAATTTGCATGTCCGAATCTCTTTGCAATAGTGCTTTGCAAATTATTCCCGTCTGAACTAATTAATATTAGCATTACTGACTACCTTTGTATTATTATATAAATAGAGTGCACTTGTTCCTACCGGCAAGCCGCTTCGCCGAGCTATTACATTGCACTTGACTTTGAAAAGAAAATAAATCGGTCTATTAACATTTAATAAGGTTTCAAAATTTCCTTGTCCCTTTGCAATTACCAGATCTGCTTTTTCAAAAAGATTTAAAAATTCAGGCGAGCACTGAAATAAGTCAGTCCCCGCAATTTTACTTCCGCTTTCAATAACCCTGCATATTTTATCTATGCCAAGGATTTTTGCATCTTCAAGAGTTATGTCGTTTAAAATCGGTTTTGAACGCACTGCAAAAACGATTTTTTTAGGTAAAAGTTGCTTTAATAGTATTTTATCAAACAAAGCTTCTTCGAAGTTGTCTCCTATGTAGAGAATTAGGTTTGAGTTTTCCAAATCATCTTTAAAGTTTTTTAGAGAATCAAGATTGATATTGTTATTCGTGATTCTATTTACTTCATACTCAATATCAAATTCGGGATTGGCACCCAAGTCTATAATGTTACCTATAATAGCTGCTCTTACTGCCATCTGCAGTTTATCGTATGAGTTTTCAACTATTGTTTCCAGGTAGGGAATGTAGCATCTTGCTTCTTTTATGTTTTTTTCTTTTAATTTTTTATAAGGATTTGTAAACCCGGTATTTTTTTCAATTATATTTTGAATAACGGATGAAAATTTCGGAGAGGTTGAATTTTCTTCAATTGAAAGAACCGCAGAACATGCTTCCTTAACTATTTTAAATTGAAGTTCGGTATTGTCGCTTGTAAAGCGCTTTGCAGAATCATAAGCTTGTTTTATGATACAAGGAATACATTCCGGATCCAAAAGCATTTTTTACCTAAAATTTTTTAATGAACAAATACAATACTAATACCAATTTAAAATGTATAATATGAACAAAATTTAAGGTCTAGTTTGATGTGGCAATTGCATTTATGCAAGAATATATTGCGAAGGATTGAATTAGTGCAATTAAATTGTATATATTGCAATGAGAAATTAATTGAGTTACAATGAGGGGTATGAATATTTTTAATACTAATCTTTCTCGTATTCATAAAAGTGTTGGTATTAAATTAATAATACCAACAGTAAGAGTTTCAGCTTTAGGCTGAAGGCTCAAAAGAAAGATTAAGAACAAGTTTAAAATTAAGATGAATAATCTAAGTTCACTTATTTGATAAGATTTTTAAAGAAGATTTAACATGAAAGAAGTCCAGAATATAATCGATAAAAATAAAGATGCAATGGTTATTCCAGATGGAATAGTTGTTATCGGGAAAGATTTTAAAATTATTGTTTTTAATGAAGCGGCATCCCGTATAACCGGATTTTCTGAAGATGAAACTATATCCGAAAATTGTGAAATTCTTTTTAGCAGAACTAAAGACGGATTAAAATTTATTCGTGAATCATTGTCTGAGAACCGGACGTTCTCAAATCATTCAATTAATATAACAGGGAAAAATAATAATATAATAAATGTTTTAGCTTCAATTACACCGGTAACAAGATCAGGACAGGTTTTAAGTGTAGTGTTTGTTTTCCGCAATACTAAAGAAATGCTTTTACTATCGGAAGAACTTTCGGAAAAAACATTTGAACTTATGAATCAGAGGAATAAACTTGAGGCAATATTCAATAGTAATATAGAAGGGACATTTACAATTGACGATGAATGGAATATAACTTCATTTAATAATTCTGCAGCAAGAATAACCGGCTATAAAAAAAATGAAGCGATAGGGAAAAAATGCTGGGAAATTTTTAATTCCAATTTATGCAGAAACGGCTGTCATATGGAACAGACAATGAATAATGGTAAATCCACTATTGGAAATGAATTGGAAATAATACACAAAAGCGGAAAGAAAATTCCTATCCGAGTAAATTCAGCTATCCTATTAAATAATCAAAATGAAAAAACAGGCGCTGTTGAAACATTTATTGATATTTCGGAAATAAGAAATTTATCCGAACATCTTTCGGAAAGATTCAGCTATGAAAATATTATCGGCAGGAATAAAGAAATTAAACAAATTATTTATATGCTCGAAAGCGTTTCGCAGACAGACAGTTCTGTTTTGATAACCGGGGAAAGCGGAACAGGAAAAGAACTGGCGGCAAGAGCAATACATTTAAATAGTCCAAGGCGTACCGGACCTTTTATCGCAGTAAATTGCAGCGCTTTTGTTGAAACTTTGATCGAAAGCGAATTATTCGGTCATGAGAAAGGTGCGTTTACAGGTGCTGTAAAAGCTAAAACCGGCAGATTTGAATTAGCACAAGGCGGTACTTTGTTTTTAGACGAAGTCGGAGATTTATCTTTAACCGTGCAAACGAAGCTGCTTCGTGTTTTGGAGACCCGTGAATTCGAAAGAGTCGGAACAAATAAAAGCATTAAAATTGATGCCCGTATTATTGCCGCAACCAATAAAAATTTAAGTGATGAAATTTCAGCCGGCAGATTCAGAGAAGATTTATTTTATAGGATTAACATTATTAATATTCACCTTCCTCCGCTGCGCGACAGAATGGATGATCTCCCGTATCTGGTAAATCATTTTATAAATTACTTTAATAAAAAACTCAATAAAAAAATCAAACAATTTTCATCTTCCGCATACGAATTACTTTTGGAATATGGCTGGCCTGGCAATATACGCGAATTGGAAAATGCTATTGAACATTGTTTTATACTTTGCAGTGGAGAAATAATTCAAAAAGAACATTTACCAAAGCGGTTAAGAGAATCGAAACACTTTAATATCAATCGGAGTATAAATCAAAGCAGAAGAAATTTATCGGAGTTTGAAAAGGAATTAATTATTTCAACTCTTCAAAACAACAGAGGCAATAGAAAAAAAACTGCAGAAGAACTTAAGATTAATCCGGCTACATTATGGAGAAAAATGAAAAAGTTAAAAATTGAATTTTAATTATTGAAATTTTTCTAATTCATTTTACATTTCTTAATAAAAACTAACCGTTTATAATTTGCAATTATTATTTGATAAATAATATCAGTATTTAACAATAGTCACTAAATATTTTTAAGATAATCTCTCAACATAGGAAACTAATTTTTCAATAATGATAATTCTTGTTGCTATGCCTTATAAATAATAGCTATTAAGAATATTTTATAATGGTACATAATTTGAGTTTATATAAAAACAAAAAATAGTTCAAAGCTTTTTTTGTATAAGGGTGGTTTTCAAATGAGTTTAAATTGTCCGTTCTGCAATAGCTCTAAAATAATTAAGCACGGAAAAACATCTGCAAATATTCAGAGATACAGATGTTTATATTGCAATAAAACCTGGGTACAAAATAAATCTCAAAAACAAACTCCGGATATTGGTACTTTAACCGAAGCTTACTTAAAGGGGTATTCATATAGAGATCTGCGATCCATCTACCAGAGTTCTCCTATAAGAATAAATCAAAAAATTAGGGAATATCTTACAGGCTGCTCTTCCTGGGAAGAATATCTAGATGCATGCACTCCGAAACACGAATCGAGACTAATTCACCTTGTCGGGAAAAAATTTAAATGCAAAGTGTGTAATGATAACGAACACTCTATGTACCTTGCTTTGGCAATAGATGCGTTTTCAACCGTTGTTCTCGGTTTTGAATTAGGCAGAGGAGATTCTAAGGAAATTTGGATCAGATTATTGGACAGATTAAATTGCCGCGGATTTACATGTCCCACATTTATGTCCTATGGTTTTAAAACAATTGAAGATGCAATTAAGGTTGTATTCCCGTATTCATCTACATTTATTAATTATACTCGTACTTGTTATGATAAAAATTTGAAAAAAGAACTTTTTTATGCACCGGACATTCGAGAATTAATAATGGAAGCCGTAAATGCATACAAAATTAGTCAGTCATGTCAGTTAAAAAATTATCTTGTTGTATTCAAAGATAAAAAGATGAGAGAATTGGTGCTTAATTCCAGGGGGTATTTTATAAACAGGCTTCAGGAAAGAGTAAATAAAAGATCAAATATTAGATTCGAAGGGATGCTAAAAGCTTTTCAAAAAAGATTTGAAAAATTTCATATGATAAAATATGACCCGCTTCCGATAATTAACGGCTGGATTGCTTGGTGGATGCTCGCTCCGCTGCCCATTGGGTTCAGCAGGTTATCATTGTATTTGCAGCATCCGCATAAAACTACATTTAAAAGCTTTAACTGCGGAACTTTACCGGTGCCTTTAAAACTTGAAATAGACAGTGAGGAAATGCGGACATTTATTATTGAGCTTGCTGTAAGAGCATTACAAATTCCCGTTAAATAAATTTTCTAAACTGCCTCCGTATATAAGCTTACCATTAAAAAACTTTACAACACATAGATTACAAAATAGAATTTCTGATTGTATTAGCCTCAATGCTTCTTTAAGTTTATTCGTGATTATTGATTTAAATATTTTTTAATAAGTGAAAAATATTTTATAAAGATGCTTTTTATTAAGTCGAAAAAAATAAACAATGCACAATAAATTTAATAGAAGGAGTTAAAATGGCTGATAATAAGCGCAAGACACCGAAGTTGGATGAACTTGAGAAAGGTGCTTGGCCAAGTTTCGTAACTGAAATAAAAACGGCAGCTGAAAAAAGTCCGATGTCGAATGATTTATTAGGTCAGCTGGAGCTTTCATACGAAGAAAGGATAGGACATTGGAAACACGGCGGTATTGTGGGTGTTTTAGGATACGGAGGCGGAGTTATCGGTAGATATTCGGATCTTCCCGATAAGTTTCCAAACGTTTCTCATTTTCATACGCTTCGTATTAATCAACCTGCCGGCTGGTTTTACACCTCGGATATTTTAAGAAAGTTATGCGATATCTGGGAAAAACACGGATCAGGGTTAACTAACATGCACGGTTCAACCGGAGATATAGTTTTTCTTGGAACAAGAACCGAAGAACTCGAACCTATTTTTAGTGAATTAACCGATTTAGGATTTGACCTCGGCGGATCAGGTTCGGATGTTAGAACTCCTAGCTGCTGCTGCGGGCAAGCTCGCTGCGAATGGGCATGTTATGATACAATGGCGTTAACTTATTTCTTAACTATGCATTACCAAGACGAACTGCATAGGCCTGCTTTTCCGTATAAATGGAAATTTAAAATGTCAGGCTGTCCAAATGATTGTGTTGCTTCTATTGCACGTTCCGATATGTCGATTATCGGTACATGGAAAGATGATATCCAGATTAATAAAGAAGAAGTAACGAATTATTCTAAAGCCGGTTTAAATATTCAGGATGATGTTGTAGGTAATTGTCCTGCCAAATGCATGAAATGGGACGGCAAGGAAATTAAAATTAATAACAAAGACTGCGTAAAATGCATGCATTGTATAAATGTTATGCCTAAGGCATTGGCTCCGGGGAAAGAACGCGGTGCTTGTATTTTAATAGGTGCCAAAGCACCCATTGTAGAAGGAGCATTACTCTCATCGGTTTTAATTCCTTTTATCAAACTTGAACCACCTTATAAAGAAATTACAGACTTGGTGGAGAAAATACACGATGTATGGTCGGAGAACGGAAAGAATCGAGAAAGAGTTGGAGAATTCATTCAGAGAGTTGGTATGGGTAACTTTTTAGAAGCTATTGGAGTTGAGCCTATTCCTGAAATGGTTGCGCACCCAAGAGAAAACCCATATGTATTTTATGAAGAATACTTTGAAGATGAATCGGAAGATTCCGATGAATCAGAAGAAAATCAGTAATTATTATTTATTAGCTAAATTTTAAAATTTATAATTACATACAATAAGGAATCTAAAAATGGCAGAAGAGAAAAAGAAAAGGGTCACCGATATTGGTCCACCTCACTACGAAAAATTTTTACCCCCAATTATCAAAGAAAATTACGGTAAATGGAAACATCATGAAATTTTAAAACCCGGAGTAATGGTTACCGTATCGGAAAGCGGTGCTAAGTTATTTACAGTTCGTGCAGGTTCGCCAAGGCTTTTAGGTATAGAAAAAATAAGAAAATATGCCGATCTGGCAGATAAATATTGTGATGGATTTTTAAGATTTACTAGCCGTCATAATGTAGAATTCCTACTTACAAAGGAATCGAATATCGAACCGTTGATAAACGATTTAAAAGCATTAGGTCATCCTGTCGGCGGAATGGGAAATTCAATCTCCAGTATAGTACATACTCAAGGCTGGGTACACTGTCATTCGGCGGCTACGGATGCATCTGGACTTGTTAAGTCTGTTATGGACGAATTGATTGAATACTTTACAGAAATGAAACTGCCGGCAAAGCTTAGAATTGCATTAGCATGCTGTTTAAATATGTGCGGTGCTGTTCACTGTTCGGATATAGCCATATTGGGTATTCACAGGCGTCCTCCTAAAGTTAATAAAGATAATTTAAATGCAATGTGCGAAATTCCTTCAGTCGTTTCGGCATGTCCTACTGCAGCAATTAAACCTGCAACAATTAACGGGAAACAAACTGTTGAGGTTTCTGAAGAAAGATGTATGTTCTGTGCAAACTGCTACACTGTTTGCCCTGCAATGCCGTTAAACGATCCGTTAAATGACGGTGTTTCAATTTGGGTAGGCGGTAAAGTTTCCAACGCCAGAAGCGAACCTATGTTTTCAAAACTAGCAATTCCGTTTATTCCGAATAATCCGCCAAGATGGCCGGAAGCTGTTGATGCCGTAAAGAACCTGGTGGAGGTTTGGGCTAACAATGCAAGACCTTATGAAAGAATGGGAGAATGGATCAACCGAATAGGCTGGCCTAAATTCTTCAGGCTTACAGGTATTCCATTCCAAAAAGAACATATTGATGATTTCAAACATGCTGGTTTAACATTTAAGAGATCGGCACATTTGACTTATTAAAAGGAGTTAATTATGGCTGAGCAAGTAAAAGTTGAAGAAGTTGCTGATGCTATGTTTAAATTGATTAAAGATAGCATGGGGCAAAAAAAATGGAAAGCTACCGATTTAACAAAAGCGGTTGCGGAATTGTTTGGAGATAGATGTGATAAAGCACTTGCTAAATCCGCAATTAGAGATTTAATTGAAAGCGGAAAATGTGTTTACACATATTTTGGCGGCAGCTTTATTGAAATACCGCATAAAGAAGGTGCTGAGAATTAGTTCATTATTTTTATGTTGATTGAATTCAAATGTTACATGAATATTACTCAAGAATTGTTATAGGTGGTTTAGCAGGAGACTCAGGTAAAACTATTGTCTCCTGCGGACTCCTTTCCAGCTTTAAAAATAGAGGAGTAAATGTAACCGGTTTTAAAAAAGGTCCCGATTATATTGATGCCGCATGGCTGAGTTTAGCTTCCGGTAAAGCGGCTAGGAATCTTGATTCATATATGATGGGTTTTCCGGCTGTTAAAAATTCTTTTTTAAAAAGAGCAGATAAAAACGGAATAAATATTATCGAAGGTAATAGGGGTCTGTTTGACGGTGTCAATAGTAAAGGAACTCATAGCACAGCGGAACTTGCTCTCTTACTTCAATCTCCTGTCATTATTGTTGAAGATATTTCCAAAGTAACAAGAACCGCAGCAGTATCAATCATCGGCTGTGTCCATCTTAATAATAAATTGAACATAGCCGGAGTTATTTTAAACCGGGCTGCCAGTAATAGACATTCTAAAATAGCTAAAGATGCAATTGAGGGAGAAACAGGGATTCCGGTTTTGGGAGTAATTCCTAAACTGTCCGAAAAATTTATTTTACCCGCGAGACATTTGGGACTTATAACTCCCGGTGAATTTGAACAAAAGTCTGTATTTCTAATGAACGTTAGAAATATTATTGAAGACAACGTTGATGTATCGAAAATTATGAAGATAGCGGTAAACGCTACTTCAATTGAATATGATTTGAAAAAAAGTCAAGAAAGTTCCGATCAGTTAAGATTAATTAATTCGGAAGAAAATTATATCGAATCTGAAAAGATAAAAATCGGATACTTTAAGGATAAGTCATTTTCATTTTACTATCCTGAAAATTTGGAAATGCTTGCTGATGCCGGCGCAGAATTAATCCCTATATCGGCATCAAATTATAAAGAATCAAATAATATTGATGCGCTTTATATAGGCGGCGGTTTTCCGGAAATGAATCTTGAGAGTTTGGCTTCCAATACTGATATGATTTTCAGGATAAAAAAATTAGCGGATGAAGGTTTGCCAATTTATGCGGAGTGCGGCGGCTTAATGTATCTTGCTAAAGAAATTACATGGAAAGATAAAAAGTTTTCTCTTTCCGGGGTGTTGCCTATTGAAATTCAGATGCACGATAAACCGCAGGGGCATGGATATTGCGAAGCCGTTGTTGATGATGTAAATCCATTTTATAAAAAAGGTACTATTATCAAAGGGCATGAGTTTCATTACTCTAAAATAAATAAGTACGATACGAATTTAAAAACATCTCTTTCCTTATCGCGAGGGACCGGATGTTTTAACCATAGGGACGGAATAATTTATAAGAATGTATTTGCCAGTTATACGCATGTTCATGCATTAGCTACTCCCGAATGGGTAGAAGGAATGATTAAATGTGCAAGAGATTATAAAAATTCAAAACAATTAGAAAGTGTAATTCAGGAATAATTAAAGGATAAAATAATGGCTAAACAAAAGGAATTAAATGAAAATTTGTTAAAGATTTTAAAGGATTGGCAAAAAGTTGAAGACCAATCTGTTAAATCGACTACTGAGATTATCGGTAAAACAAAAAATTCCATTGTAAAATATATAATGGAAATTATCAGACAAGACTCTGCCATGCACAAAAGGATACAGCAATTAATAATAGACAGTTTTGAGAAAGAAGCAATTACCCTTACACCGGAGGAATTAGGCGAAGTTTGGGAAATGGTAGATAAGCATATTCAGCTTGAAAAAGAAACTATAAGGCTTGCTGAAGAAGCGAAAAAAAATAGCAAGAATTTTGTTGTCCGTTATTTATTAAGTTATTTGATGACCGACGAGCAGAAGCATAATGAAATTTTAGCTCAAATGGAAGATGTTAAATCGGGTATTTATCCTTATGCTTGATTTTAACTAGTTCATAAAAAAATGAAATTAAAGAATGATAAATGGAGAAGGTAAATGGCTAAAGTAGTAAAAAAAGCAAAAAGATCATTAGGAGGTTTAGGATCACGTTCTTCAGGCAGTTCATCCGTTGAGACTTCACCTTTACGCCCGGTTCAAGTTCGTAAAACAGCGCCTTGCGCTAATGGTTGCCCGAATGAAACTAATATTAGAGATTTTTTAACTACTATTAGTCAATCTGAAGATATCGGTATTCCGTATAGTGAATCATTTAAAAAAGCCTGGGATATTCTGACAGAAAAAAATCCATTCCCGTCGACATGCGGAAGAGTTTGTCCTCATCCTTGTGAAGGTGAATGCAATAGAAACTATAAAGACGGGGCAGTAGGAATAAATAATCTTGAAAGATTTGTCGGCGATTATGCTTTGGAAAACAGCTTTCAATTTGAAAGGCTTAATCAAGATTCATATCCCCAAAAAATTGCAGTGATTGGTGCCGGGCCTGCCGGTTTATCTTGTGCATATCAATTAGTTAGAAAAGGATACCAGGTAACAGTTTATGAAGCTTTCAGTAAAGCAGGCGGAATGTTGAGATATGGAATACCGGATTACAGACTTCCCCAGGATGTTCTTGATAAAGAAATAAATAGAATAGAAAAACTTGGTGTTGAAATAAAATGTAATACTATTATCGGTAAAGATATGCCGTATGAAGATTTGCAGAAAAATTATGATGCAATATTTGTTGGTATCGGCGCACATAAAGGTAAATTGCTCGGTATTGCTAATGAAGATGCATCGAATGTTCTGACAGGTACGGAATTTCTTCATAAGATTAATTGCGGAGAACCGGTTGAAATCGGCAATAAAGTACTGGTGGTAGGCGGAGGAGATACTGCTATAGATGCCGCTCGTGTTTCAAAAAGACTGGGTGCGGATGTTACAATAGTTTACAGAAGAACAAGAAAAGAAATGCCTGCAATTGAAGAGGAAATTGTCGGTGCCGAAGAAGAAGGAATAAAATTGGAGTTCCTTGCCGCCCCGGTTGAATTTACAAAAGATGGAGATAAAGTTGTTAGAATGAAATGTCAGAAAATGGAATTGGGAGAACCCGATGAATCAGGAAGAAGAAGGCCGGTGCCGATTCCGGATGCATATTTTGATTTGGATGCTACTACTGTAATTGCTGCAATAAGTCAGGAACCGGATTTCTCAGGTCTTGACAATCTTCATGAAGGTAAAGATTGGATTAAAACCGATAAAGACTTTCTCACAAACATTTCCAATACATACTCAGGCGGAGACGATATTGAACTCGGATTGGTTACGATAGCTATCTTCAACGGAAGGAAAGCTGCTGAGACAATTCATAACAGATTTCAAAATATTCAACCTAAAGAGGAAATTAAGCCTCCGGTGATTACACATGATAAAGTTATCTTGAGTTATTATGAAAGTAAATTAAGAAACGAACCATTTCAATTAAAACCTGAAGAAAGATTGAAAGGCTTAGACCTGGAGATTACATCTACACTAACAGAACAGCAGGTTATTGATGAAGCAAAGAGATGCATGAGCTGCGGTTCTTGTTTCGACTGCGGAACTTGCTGGAGCTATTGCCAGGATCAGGCGATAGTTAAGCCGGTAATTAAGCACCAGGCTTACAAATTCAAATTGGATTTTTGCAACGGCTGTAAAAAATGTGCGGAAAATTGCCCATGCGGTTATATAGAAATGAAATAGACCATAAAAATAATTAATATTTTTAATGACAAAAATAGGATAAAATTATGCCAACCTTTGAATATGAAACTCTTAAAATTGAAGTTGATGAAGACGGTTTCATGCAGAAACCTGAAGAATGGAACGAAGATGTAGCTAAAGCATTAGCTACCACTGAAGATGTAACTGAAATGACCGAAGCACATTGGAAGATAGTTTATTATCTCCGCGATTATTATAAAAAATTCGGTATCGCTCCTATGATTAGAAAAGTTTGCAAAGAAACCGGCTTTACATTAAAGGAAATTTATGAATTATATCCGTCCGGTCCTGCTAAAGGCGCTTGTAAGGTTGCCGGTTTAACAAAACCAACAGGCTGCGTTTAGCAAACTCGGAAATAAAGTTTTTCCATATTGCAGGGTGCAAGTAAAAACTTGCATCCGCTTCATTTTTCTCTTTAAGTTATTTATGAATTCTGTAATTGAATTTTTACAGGATAGATTTGGAAAAATTTTTGTTCTGCCTAATTATAATATTTAATGTTTACGGCTTATGATTAGAGATTTGATAATAAAGAATAAGACATCCATTGTAAACAATTGGATTAAATCGGTTTATGAAACATATCCTTCGGAAACTTCTAACTTTTTAAAGGATCAAAAAAACAGATTTAGCAATCCGGTTGGTTTTTCAATATCCGAATGCGGCGAAAAAATTTTGGATGAATTAGCCGGAGATTTTAATCTTCAACAAATAAAACCGCTTCTTCAAGACTTGATAAAAATTAGAGCAGTTCAAGATTTTTCACCATCCCAGGCTATCGGTATTATATTCTTTTTAAAGAATTCTATTAATACCGTACTTGGGAATGAAATAAAAAGTAAAGATTTCTGTAACGAGTTAATGTCTGTTGATTCTCAAATTGATCAGATAGTTTTATCTGCATTCGATTTATATATGGAAGCAAGAGAAAAATTATTTCAAATTCGTGTGGCGGAGATTAAATCGAGGTCACGTAATATTATTGACTGAAGTTACAAGTAATTTCTTTATGCATAGGGAAAAATAAATACATATTTGTCATTATTAAAAGTACTGAAGATTATGACAATACTTTTGTGAATGTAACTTCAGTCATATTTATGTTTTTATTTATTAGGGCAAAATAAATTTGCCTGTCTTCTTTTAAGAAGGAAATTTAGATGAACGTTATTTATTCATTAATTATGGTTTTAATACTTATAGTATTTGCAATTGTAGGTGCGGGTACAATTAAGCTGGATTTTATTTTTGGCGTAATCTTTCCTTATGCTGCACTTACAACTTTTATAACAGGAATAATCTTTCAAGTGGTTAAATGGGCAAAATCTCCCGTACCTTTTCGCATCCCGACAGTAGCCGGGCAGCAAAAATCTCTTCCATGGATTAAAAGCAGCAAACTGGAAAATCCTCATACAACTTTAGGTGTAATAGGAAGAATGGCACTCGAAATATTATTCTTTAGAACATTATTCAGAAATACTAAAACAGAATTAAAAAACGGTTCCAAACTGGTATACGGAAGCAGTAAATATTTATGGTTCGGTGCAATTATATTTCATTGGTCTTTGCTAGTTATATTTTTAAGGCACTTTAGACTATTCACAGAACCGATACCTGCAATTGTCCTCGGGCTTCAGAACCTTGACGGCTTTTTCCAGATAGGTGTGCCGGTTTTATATGTAACGGATGTACTAATTACCGCTGCTTTATTGTATCTGATTTTTCGAAGAATTGTCGATTCCAAATTAAGATATATCTCGCTTGTTTCCGATTTTTTCCCATTGTTTTTAATACTTGGAATTGCTGCTACGGGAATTTTAATGAGATATTTTGATAGAGTTGATTTAATAAAAGTAAAAGAGCTTGCAATCGGCTTATTCAGTTTTCATCCCGTTATTCCTCAAGGAATCGGGAATTTATTTTATATACATTTATTTTTAGTATGCACGTTAATATCATACATACCTTTTAGTAAACTGCTTCATATGCCGGGGATTTTCCTTTCTCCCACAAGGAATTTGGCAAATAACAATAGAGCGAAGCGGCACGTCAATCCGTGGAATAATCCCGTTAGAGTTCATACTTATGAAGAGTATGAGGATGAATTTAGAGAATTGATGAAAGAAGTAGACTTACCGGTAGATAAGGAATAAAAATGGCTGAATCAAAAATAAAACCTGATGAAATATTAAATAAGATAAATTATAAACCTGAAAAGAAAGATTGGATTAATCCGTCCGTAGAATTTAGACGCGGTGTCTTTAATTACGGCGGGGTTCCAAAGAGTGTTGAGTATTTACAGCAGCCGAATCCAAGGAAATGGGAACCCACCGATAAAGACTGGCAGCTTCCTGAAAATTGGAAGCAAATTATTTTGGAGGGTCTAAAAGAAAGGCTGGATAAATTTAGGTCATTAAAAATATTTATGGACATCTGCGTCCGCTGCGGTGCATGTGCCGACAAGTGCCATTACTTCATCGGTTCCGGAGATCCTAAAAATATGCCGGTAGTTAGAGCCGAACTTTTAAGATCCGTGTATAGAAATGATTTTACATTTGCAGGAAAACTATTAAGTAAATTTGCAGGCTCTCGTGAATTAACCGTGGATGTTATAAAGGAATGGTTTTATTATTTCTTTCAATGTACGCAATGCAGACGCTGTTCGGTGTTTTGCCCTTACGGAATTGATAATGCCGAAATAACAGTATTGGTTAGGGAACTGCTTAATCTCATCGGTGTTAATATAGATTGGATTATTACTCCGGTTGCAAACAGTTTTAGAACCGGAAATCATCTTGGTATTCAGCCGCATGGATTTAAGGACAGCATAGAATTTGCGGTTGATGAACTGGAACAAATTACGGGAATAAAAGTCAATGCACCTATTAATAAAAAAGGCGCTGAAATTTTATTCATTGCACCTTCTGCGGATTATTTCGGTACGCCTCACTATTATACATTACTAGGTTATCTAGCTCTGTTCCATGAAATAGGGTTGGATTACACTTGGAGTACTTACGCTTCAGAAGGAGGGAACTTCGGTTCATTTATATCTCACGATCTTATGAAAAGCTTAAATGCTAAAATGTATGCAGAAGCTAAAAGATTAGGGGTTAAATGGATACTTGGCGGAGAATGCGGACATATGTGGAGAGTAATAAACCAATATATGGATACAATGAACGGACCCGCAGACTTTTTAGAAGTTCCGGTTTCACCGATTACAGGAACCAGGTTTGAAAATACAAGATCAACTAAGATGGTGCACATTTGCGAGTTCACTGCCGATCTAATAAAAAATAATAAAATTAAATTGGATAAAAGCCGCAATGATCATCGCAAAATAACTTTTCATGATTCTTGCAACCCTGCCCGTGCAATGGGATTAATTGAAGAACCCCGTTACATTATTAAAAATGCCTGCAACTATTTCTACGAGATGCCGGAAAATACTATTAAAGAGCAAACATTTTGCTGCGGCAGCGGTGCCGGATTGGGGACAGATGAAAATCTGGAAATGAGAATGAGGGGCGGACTGCCGAGAGCTAATGCTGTAAAGTTTGTAAAAGAAAAAAATGGTGTCAACTTTTTAGGATGTATTTGCGCAATCGATAAAGCAACACTTCCGCCGTTAATGGATTATTGGGTTGGCGGTGTTGATGTCGGCGGTATTCATGAGTTAGTTGGTAACGCTTTAATTATGAAAGGCGAAAAAGAAAGAACAACAGACCTGCGCGGGGAACCGATGGCGGGTCATGAGGGTACATGATACTAATAAAGGAATAAACAATGTACGATGCAGGAAAAATAATTGTCGGATTAATAATTTTTGTAGGATTTTTTACCTCACCTATTTGGTATGATGTTTCAAACGGAAAGGAAGCGCTGAAAAAACCGGAATTAGTTTTACCTACGTCGCAGAATCAAAAAGTATGCGTCGCTTCCAAACAGTTTATGCGCGACGAACACATGGTTTTACTAGATAATTGGAGAGACAAAGTGGTTAGGGAGGGAAAAATGAATTATATCTCATCTACAGGAAAAATTTATGATATGAGTTTCGAAAAAACGTGTCTTAACTGTCATTCCAATACTTCCCAATTTTGCGACCGGTGCCACAGCTATGTCGGAGAATCTCCTTACTGCTGGGATTGCCATGTTGAAAATCAAAAACCGGAGATTAAATAATGAATAAAAGCAGAAGAAACTTTTTAAAAATTGCAGGGGTAACGGCATTAGGATTTACGGCCGAGAAATTTGTCGATCTCCACGCACAAGAAAAAACTGAGAAAGAAATAGTTACAAAAACTGCCGTACCTAATAAAAATAAAAGGAAGAATATTGTTGAGAAAAAAGAAAGACTGGCGATGGTTGTTGATTTAAGGAAATGTGTTTCTGAAAAAGGCTGTACAAAATGCATTGACGCCTGCAATAAAACACATAACATCCCGGATTTTGGTGAATCTAAAGATGAAATTAAATGGATATGGAAGGAACCGTACGAAGGTACTTTTGTAGATCAAGAAAATTTTTACATGACGGATAAATATAAAGATAAAAAAGTACCTGTATTTTGTAATAATTGCGATAATCCTCCGTGTGTTGAAGTTTGTCCTACGCAGGCAACCTTTCAGCGTGAGGACGGAATTGTAATGATGGATTGGCACAGATGCATAGGATGCCGATATTGTATGGCTGCATGTCCTTACGGTTCAAGAAGTTTTAATTGGAGGGATCCGAGACCTTTTATTAAAGATATTAATCCTGATTTTCCTACACGAATGAGGGGAGTAGTAGAAAAATGTATTTTCTGTGAAGAAAGATTAGCCGACGGTCTTCCTCCTGCTTGTGTTGAAGCCTGCACTGAAAAGGCACTGGTTTTTGGAGATCTTAACGATCCCAAATCCGAAGTGAGGAAGTTATTAAAAGAAAATTATTCTATTAGAAGAAAACCCGGTTTAGGTACTAACCCGGAAATCTATTATCTCGTATAAGGTTTAATTATGTTAGAACAAGCATTACAAGGAAATAAAAAATACTGGAGCTGGCTGTTTTTTTTAGGGCTTCTTATTTTAATAGGATTTTATTTTTACATCAAGCAGTTGAATTACGGTTTGGGAATAACCGGGATGAGCAGGGACGTAAGCTGGGGCCTTTACATAGCACAATTCACTTTTATAGTCGGTGTAGCAGCATCGGCTGTAATGGTTGTCCTTCCATATTATTTGCACAATTACAAGCAGTTCAGCAAAATAACAATCCTTGGTGAATTTCTTGCTATCTCTTCCTGCATAATGTGCATGACGTTTGTAGGTGTGGACTTAGGACAGCCTATGAGATTAGCGAATATTTTCCTTCATCCTACATTCCATTCGCTCATGTTCTGGGATGTACTTGCTTTAAGCGGTTATCTTGTGCTGAATGTAATCATTACTAGAGTAACATTAGGTGCGGAACATAAATCCATAGCTCCGCCAAAATGGATTAGACCGATCATTATAATTTCGATACCGTGGGCAGTAAGCATTCACACCGTTACGGCATTTTTAATTTCCGGTTTAGCAGGCAGGCCATTCTGGTTAACTGCAATAATGGCTCCAAGATTCTTAGCATCGGCTTTTTCCGCAGGTCCGGCATTGCTGCTTATCTTTTGGTTAATATTAAAACGCATAGCAAAGTTTAATCCCGGCAACGAAGCAATTAAAAAACTGGCGCTAATTATTACTTATGCAATGTGTGTTAATGTATTCTTTGTTTTGATGGAATTATTCACCACGATATACAGTGGTATACCGGATCATCTGGCACACATGCAATATTTGTATTTGGGAATTAACGGAAGTACAAGGTTAGTCCCATGGATGTGGACTTCGGCTGTCTTTTCGGTAGCAGCATTAGTATTACTAATTGTGCCGAAATTCCGCAATAACCGGAAAATATTATTCTTTTCATGTACAATTGTTTTTTTCTCCATTTGGATTGACAAAGGTTTAGGCTTAATTATAACGGGATTTATTCCAAATCCGTTCGGTAGCGTAACTCAATATTGGCCGACAGTTCCCGAATCATTAATAGCTTTAGGTATCTGGGCTTTCGGAATATTTTTAATAACTATATTTTATAAGATAGCTCTCTCGGTAAGAAGAGAAATTGAAGTTTAATATGCTCTCATGTTTAACGTAATAATAATAGGTGGAATGGCAGCCGGATGTAAAGCTGCAGCAAGGCTAAACAGACTGTCGCCGGATTTTAAAATTACAATTATTGAAAAAAGTTCTTTCCTATCTATTAGCAGCTGCGGCCTGCCTTTTTTTGCATCCGGTGAAGTAAGTGAGTTTACCGAATTAAACAAAACTTCGTATGGCGTTGTTAGAGATAAAAAGTTTTTTAAAGAAGTTAAAGGTGCGGAAGTATTATTAAACACGGAAGTAAGGGAAATTCATAAAGAAAAAAATACTGTTGAATGTTTTAATACGGAAAACAATGAAAAACTTGAGCTGAAGTATGATTATCTTATTTTAGCTACAGGTGCAGAATCAATTCATCCTCCGTTTCCGTATCCAAATTCGCCGTTTATATCGTCATTACATTCTCCGATTGATTTTAATAGTTTTAGGTTAGCGGCACAAAAAGGAAAAATAGGTAAAGCTGCTATTATAGGAGGCGGGTTTATTGGCTGTGAGATGATAGAAGCATTAAATTCACTCTGGGGCATTGAAACATTCTTAATTGAAAAAGAAAATTCAATACTACCGGCAATTCTTGATGTTGAAATTTCCGGTTATGTAGAAAATAGTATTGCCTCAGATAAAATAAAACTGCTCCTTTCTTCGGAAGTAAAAAAGATAGAACTAAATGATGCCGGAAGTCCGGTTATTTTTTTTAATGACGATCAAAAAATCGATTTTGATTACGTGTTTTATTGTCTAGGTGTTAAAGCCAATTCCGGTTTAGCTCAAAAAGCAGGCATAAAGACAGGCAAGTTCGGCGGGATACAAGTTGATGAACAAATGCAAACTAACATTCCAAATATTTGGGCGGCAGGCGACTGTGTGGAAATTAAAAACCTAATTTCGGGCAAACCTGATTATTTCCCTTTAGGTTCCTTGTCCAATAGAATGGGCAGGGTAGCAGCAGACTCAATTGCAGAAGCTGCCGGTGCGAAAGAAAAAACATATTTCAAAGGTGCAGCCGGAACTGTTTCACTTAAGCTTTTCGACAATATAATTTGTTCAACAGGTCTTACTGAAATTAAAGCTAAAAATCTCGGCTATTCAGCTGGATGTGTAACCGGCAGCTGGTATGATCGACCCGATTATTATCCCGAAGTTAAAAATATACTGGGAAAACTTATTTATGATAAAAATAATCATAGACTGCTGGGGTTGCAGTTAATAGGCGAAGGAGAAGTAACACGATATATCGATGTATTTTCCTACATGTTGTCACAAAATAAAAAGATTGAGGATTTAATTGATGTTGAACATGGTTATACACCGGCACATTCTTCTCCGATTTCACCGTTAAATTATTTCGGATTTATGGCGTTAAACCAGGAAAACGAAAATGTAAAAAATTGTAATCCAATTACAATAAATTCATTCGAAGGATTATTTATCGATGTTAGGGAATTAGATGAAATTGATAACTCTAAATTTCCTGAGAAATCGATTAATATCCCTCTATCCGAACTCCGGCAAAAAATAAAAGACTATGATTTGAACCAACCTATAATGTTTATTTGTGAAAGAGGAACCAGAGCATATGAGGCAGCAAGAATTTTTATGAATAATGGTTATAAAAATATTTCATACTTGGGCGGAGGTATTCAACTATATAATAATGCAAACAAATATTTCAGATACTTAGAAAGAAATTATGAGTACTGAAATTTCCAAACTGGTTGTAATAGGCATTAGCCATAAAACTTCTTCGGTCCAAGAGCGCGAGAGGTTTCAAATTAATAAAAAAGAATTACGCAATACTCTAAATTATTTTAAAGAGATAAAAGATATTGAAGGCATTGTGATAATTTCTACTTGCAACCGTCTTGAATTTTATTTGGTTGCTGAAGAAAGTATAGACCCATTCCTTTTAATAAACGATTTTTATTGTAAGAACGAAGTTAGTGATTTTAAAATACATCAGGGGCAATTTTACTTATATAGAGGAATAGAAGCGGCGAAGCATTTGTTTAATGTGGCTTCAAGCCTGGATTCCATGTTGTTGGGCGAATACCAGATACAGAATCAAGTTAAAGATGCCTACAGCCTTGCTTGTTCCGAAAAAACAACTGAAAAAATATTACACAAATTATTTCATGCAGCTTTTCGAGCCGGTAAAGCAGTAAGAACCAAAACCAAAATAGGATCATGTAACCAATCATTAAGCGGTGTCGCATTCAAGATAATAAATGAAAAAATAAAGAAAGAAGATGTAATTACTATTATCGGGGTAAATCAGAATACAAAAATTATAGCCGAAAAATTACATGAAGCAGGTTACATACATTTAATTTTTGTAAATAGAACCCTTCATAAAGCCGAAGAATTGGCGGATAAGTATAACGGAATTGCTTTCAGCCTGGACTGCATAGAAGAACCTATGATTAGTTCAAAATGTATTTTTAGTTGTACAGGTGCATCGGGATTTATAATTACTCCGGATATAATTAATAATGTACACTCAAAAGCGAACCTTCCTAAGTTGTTTATCGACATGGCTGTCCCGCGTGATATTGATACAAGAGGTTTAAGATATAAAATAGAATTAATTGATATCGAAGCTTTAAAAAAATATTTAGAAAACCAAAAAAAAGAAATATCTTCATTATTACCCGAAGCAAAAAAAATAATTTCAGAAGAAACCTCAACGTTCGAGGCATGGAGTGAATTTCAGAATGATGAAAATATAAATCAATTTAATGAAAAAATAGAAAGAGCCAGAATCGATTTATTAAATGATTTGGAACTGCAATATTCGGCAGAAGAATTTGAATTATTGGACAAATTTTCCCGCACTTTTCTCCATAGGATTAAGCCAATAATTATTTCGGAAATAAAAGCGTCTAATACGCATTTGGAAATTAATCTGGAGACTTAATAATATTTGGAGGCTTTATGAATATCATAACAATTTCAAGGGGTTCGTTAAGTGCTACGGAATTACTCGCTAAAAAGATTTCGGAAAAGCTTAACTGTCCGGTTGTAACAAGGGAAGATGTTATTAAGGCGGCTGAAAAATACGGAATAAAAGAAACCGGATTGGGCGAGCTATCCTTTATTGAAAAGTCTCCGACTATTTGGGATAAAATGAGAGATAGCAAAAAGCACTATCTCTCTTGCTTTCAAACAGCACTCCTGGATTTTGCAATGAACGGCAGCATAATTTATCACGGTCATTTGGCTCAATTCCTTTTAAATAAAATTCCGTTTGTATTAAGTGTTTTACTTACTGCACCTGAGGAATACAGGATTAAAACTTTAATGGAAGAAGGCGGCAAATCAAGGGAAGAGGTCAAATCATATATAAAATTAATAGATGAGAGAAGACAAAAGTGGTCGCAATTTTTATACGGAGTAAATTGGAAGGAGCCGACTCATTACGACATCGTTCTTAACCTGGAAAAAATAAATATAGATTTGGCAGCCAAACTTCTTTTGGACACAGCATCAAACGAAGATTTTCAATCTAACGAAAAAAATATTTTGGCTTTAAAAAATCTACATTTAACAGCAACGGCTAATGTTTATTTACAGCAGTCACCGAGAACCAGAGGCAGCGAAGTTGAAATTGAAGGGGACTCAGAAAAAGGATCTTTGGTTGTTTCAGGAAATTGTCCGAAAGTCGGAGCGAGGATGTGGGAAAAAGATATTAAAACAGTTTTGTCTAAAGTTGAAGGTGTTAAATCTATTAAAGTAATTAAATCGATTGTAGGGTATTACGAATAGATAACTTTATTCTTAAGGCCGGATACTTGATATCTAATGTAGATTATCAAATATCTGGAAGCGAATTATAAAAAAGAAAATAATTAATAATAAATTCTTTTATTGGGATAAATATTATGACTAAAAACGAAATGACTTCCGATCTGCTTGTAGTTGGAGCCGGTATTGCAGGAATTACTGCGGCAGTGGAAGCAGCAGAAACTGGTATAAATGTAATTTTAATTGAAAAGAATCCGTACATAGGCGGTAAGGTAACTCAGTTTAATAAATATTTCCCGAAGTTATGTCCCCCGAGCTGCGGATTGGAAATAAATATTAGAAGACTGAGAAATAATCCTTTGATTAAATTATATACTTTGGCTGAAGTATTAAATGTATCCGGAGAAGCCGGTAAATATAAAGTCGATATAAAACTAAAACCGAGATATATTAATAATCAATGTACTTCATGCGGGGATTGTGTAAAGGTCTGTCCGGAAAAAAGGAAAAACGAATTTAATTATAATATGGATGAGACGACTTCCATTTATATCCCTTATGAAAACGCGTATCCTCAAAAATATGTTATAGATAAATCTACTTGTAAAGGTACAAGCTGCAGCAAGTGTGTTGAAGTTTGTAAATATAATGCAATTGATCTTGATCAGCCGGAAAGAACTCTTTCTGTAGAAGTTAGTTCGATAATTTGGGCTGCCGGTTGGGAACCTTATGATGCTAATAACCTAGATGTTTTAGGTTACGGCAAATATCCTGATGTTATAACAAATGTAATGATGGAAAGACTTGCCGCTGCCGACGGACCGACTAAAGGTAAAATATTAAGACCATCTACAAACGAAAAAGTAAATAGTGTTGCGTTTGTTCAATGTGCCGGTTCAAGAGATGAAAGTCATCTTGAGTATTGTTCTTCCGTCTGCTGCATGGCTTCACTAAAGCAATCGAGGTATATAAGAGAGCAATATCCGGAAGCGGAAATAAATATTCATTATATAGATGTACGTTCAAACGGACTTCTTGAAGATTTTTATCAAGATGTTCAAAAAGACGGCAAAGTACATTTTCACAGAGGTAAAGTTGGTAATGTTTCATTAAATGATTCTACCGGTAATTTAATAATTGAAGCGGAAGACACGATAACGGGTAAAAAAATATCAAATGAAGTAGAACTGGTTGTATTAGCTACAGGTATGCGTCCTTCAACAACTAATTTGCCGGTTGATAAGTCTGTTGTGGATAGTAACGGTTTTATAACCTTAAACGGCAATAGTCCGGCAAACTTATCAGGTCAATTCGGCTGCGGTGTTATTACTGAGGTAAAAGATGTTGCCTCTACAGTTCAGGAAGCAACCGGTTCTGTGTTAAAAGCTTTTCAAATAATTAAAAGGAATTAATATTATGGCACTGGAAACGAAAGTAGGAGTTTATTTGTGCTCCGGATGTGGAATTGGCGAAACTCTGAATTTTGATCAATTAGTTCAGGTTGCATCAAAAGAAAGTAAAGTTCCTGTATGTAAAGTTAGCCCATGGCTGTGCAGCGAAGAAAATATTGCTATGATCAAAAAAGACATTGAAAGCGAAAATTTAAACCGCGTTGTTATTGGTGCGTGTTCGCAAAGATTTTTATCCGATATTTTCAAATTCGATTCTAAAGTATTAACCGACAGAATTAACTTAAGAGAAAATGTAGCGTGGACTCATAAACCGAATGATGAAGATACTCAAATGCTTGCGGAAGATTATTTAAGAATGGGTATAGCTAAAGTTAGAAACAGCGAACCGCCGGAAGCTTTCCAAAAAGAAATTAATGAAACAATTATGGTAGTTGGCGGAGGAGTAACCGGTATGCATTCCGCGCTTGCTTCTGCAGAAGCAGGACATCAAGTAATACTTGTTGAAAAAGAAAACCAGCTTGGCGGGTGGATTGGTAAATTCTATAAAATTGCACCAATTCATTCACCGTTTAATGAACCGGAAGATCCCAAAATCAATGAATTGATTTCGAATGTTGAATCACATGAAAAAATAAAAGTATATAAATCGTGCTTGGTAAAAAAAATATCCGGCGAGCCCGGGAACTTTGCCGTTGAGTTAAATATTGATTCTTCGCAGACGGAAAATTTAACTGTCGGTTCCATAATTCAAGCAACCGGAGCTAAGCCGTATGATCCGAATAAACTTGGCGATTTGGGATACGGAAAATTTGATAATGTTATTTCAAGTATTCAACTTGAAGAACATTTCAAAGACGGCAAGCAAGACAATAATATTTTTAACGGTAAAAAATTGAACAGCATTGCATTTATACAATGCGCCGGTTCTAGAGATGAAAAACATCTGCCTTATTGTTCTTCCGAGTGTTGTTCAAATTCACTTAAACAAGCCTTATATATCCGTGAAAAATATCCCGATGCATTAATCTACATAATCTATAGAGATATGCGTACACCTGCACAGCATGAATTGTTTTATAAAAGAGTGCAGGATGAAGATAATGTATTTTTAACAAAGGGCGATGTTGTTAAAGTTGATAAATCCGGCAGCGGTTCGATATTAATTGATATTGATAATAGTATTTTGGGAAAACAAATTCAGGTTGAATCTGATGTTGTAGTTTTAGCCAACGGTATGGTTCCATCTACGTTAGTAGGTAATATTGAATCGGAAGAAAACAAAACCGAAGAAAAAGGAAAAACACTTGACGGTAAAAAAGCAGCCGTATCGGCAGAAGCCGGAGCTAAAATATTAAATCTTTCTTACCGGCAGGGGACGGATTTACCTACATTAAAGTATGGTTTTCCTGAGTCCCATTATATTTGTTTCCCTTATGAAACACGCAGAACCGGAATTTACGCAGCAGGTTCTGTTAGGGCTCCTATGGATATTACTTCATGCCAAAAGGATGCATACGGAGCGGCATTAAAAGCCGTTCAGGTGCTGCATTCAACAAAAGAAGGAAAAGCAGTTCATCCTAGATCCGGCGATCTTTCATACCCGGACTTTTTCCTTCAAAGATGTACTCAATGTAAAAGATGTACTGAAGAATGTCCTTTCGGAACTTTAGACGAAGATGAAAAAGGAACTCCTTTACTTAATTTAACCAGGTGCCGGAGATGCGGAATTTGTCTAGGAGCTTGTCCTGAAAGAATAATATCATTTAAAGATTATTCAGTCAATATGATTTCTTCAATGATTAAAGCCATTGAAATTCCAGATGAAGATGAAGAAAAGTCGAGAATTCTTGCGTTCCTTTGTGAGAATGATGCTTACCCGTCGCTTGAAACTGCAGGACGTAATAGGCTTCAATATAATCCCAATATTAGAGTAATTCCTGTTAGATGTCTGGGTTCTGTAAATACGGTTTGGGTTGCCGATGCTCTTTCCAGAGGATTCGATGGAATTCTAATGATCGGATGTAAATACGGTGATGATTACCAGTGCCATTTTATAAAAGGCAGTGAACTTGCAAATAAACGTATGGAAAATGTTCAGGAGAAATTAAAACAGCTCGTACTCGAACCTGAAAGAGTTAAATTATTAACACTTTCCATTGATGAGTATGAAAAAATACCTGAAATATTTAATGAATTTGCAGATGAAATTGAGGAGTTAGGCCCAAATCCATATAAGGGAATGTAATTGTCTAATATAGTAAATATCAGCTATGGGGCGATGATTAAAAGCTTAAAATTCAGAGCTGTTTTTAAACTTTTTTTTAAAATTGATTTAACAACAAGTCGATTACAAAATCTTAAATCGCGTTGATTTTGCCTCGATATCGGCATAAGTTTTTATTGACAATTTAATTAAATGCGTCTGAAAATAGTTTGAGCGTTGCATGCATTACCAAATAAGAATAATGAACAATCTTAATGCAAAACTTTTTCAAACAGATAATTTTCAAGAAATAATAAAAACGGGATCAAAATCCGGTTTTCAAATACACGAATTTAAAACTTTAATATTACTTTAATTAAAGGAGACAATATGAGCGAATCTAACTTAATCCGACCACATGGTAGTGATAAGTTGAAAGTTCTACTTCTTAGCGGAAAAGAAAGGGAAGAAGAATTAAAAAAAGCAAACAAGCTGAAAAAAATCTCTATAACAAGCCGGGAAACCGGAGACTTAATTATGCTTGGTATTGGGGGGTTCACTCCGCTTGAAGGCTTTATGGGACATGATGACTGGAAAGGCGTTTGTTCAGATATGAAAATGACTAATGGCTTGTTTTGGCCTATTCCAATTACAATGTCTGTTTCCGAAGAAGATGCAAAATCATTAAAGCTTAATGAAGAAATAGCCTTGGTTAACAAGGAAACCAACGAAATTATGGGGACTATGAAAGTTACTGAAAAGTACCAGATAGATAAAGATTTTGAATGTAAAAATGTTTTTACAACAAACGATGCCGAACATCCCGGCGTTAAAATGGTAATGCAGCAGCTGGATTGGAATATTGCTGGTCCGGTAAAGGTTCTTTCGGAAAGTTATTTCCCTGAAGAGTTTAAAGGACTTTATCAAAGACCGGATGAAAGCAGAAAAATATTTGCTGAAAAAGGATGGCGTACAATAGCTGCTCTGCAGTTGCGTAATCCTATGCATCGCTCGCATGAATTCCTTGCAAAAATTGCATTGGAAGTTAGCGATGGTCTGTACATTCATCAATTGGTTGGAAAACTTAAACCCGGCGATATACCTGCAGAGGTAAGAGCAAAGTGCATTGATGTTCTTGTTGAAAATTATTTTATAAAAGAATCGGTAGTTTGTGGCGGTTATCCGCTTGATATGCGTTATGCAGGGCCGAGAGAAGCTCTATTACACGGCGTATTCAGACAGAATTTCGGATGTACTCATCTAATTGTCGGTCGCGACCATGCAGGTGTTGGTAATTATTACGGTCCATTCGACGCTCAAAAAATATTTTATGAAATTCCGCAGGATGCTTTATTATTAAAGCCTTTACCTATTGATTGGACTTTCTGGTGTTTTAAATGCGAAGGTATGGCTTCTATGAAAACATGTCCTCATAAAAAGGAAGACAGGTTGTTCTTAAGCGGTACAGCACTTAGAAAAGCTCTTTCTGAAGGCGGTGATGTTCCGGCTGAATTCAGCAGGCCTGAAGTTTTGAAAATACTAAGAGAATATTACGCTCACCTGGAAGAAAAAGTAGAAATAAAGATGCATCAGTTTGCAACAGGTGATGTTGATACGAGTAAGAAATAATTTTACTAAAATTTTTAGGTAACTTTTTAATTAATTTAACTAAAAAGGAGATAATAATGCCGAGTTATGTATTATCGGATAAATGTGACGGATGCAAAGCACTTGATAAAACTGCTTGCCAGTATATCTGTCCAAATGACCTAATGGTGTTAAATAAAGATACTTTGAAAGCATTTAACCGCGAACCGGAAATGTGCTGGGAATGTTATAATTGTGTAAAGATTTGTCCAAACCAAGCAATTGAAGTTAGAGGTTATGCCGACTTTGTACCTTTAGGAGCAACAGTTACGCCAATGAGAAGTACCGATTCAATTATGTGGACAATAAAGTTCCGTAACGGTACTTTAAAGCGATTTAAATTCCCCATCCGTACAACCGAAGAAGGTAAAGCTGTACCTGACGGAGGTTGGAGTGCAAATAATGACGACCTTAAGAGCAATGTTCTATATACCGAACCTGAATCTTTAGGTCTTCCTGAAGTAGTCACAATTAAGAATTAGAAAGAAGGGAAAAATTATGGCAAATTTTAAAACTGAAGAAGTAACTACGGATCTTTTAATTATAGGTGGAGGAATGGCTGCCTGCGGTGCTGCTGTTGAAGCTGCGTACTGGGCAAAAAAGAACGGTCTTAAAGTTACTATGGTCGATAAAGCTTCTGTTGATAGAAGCGGTGCTGTTGCTATGGGGCTTTCTGCTATCAATCAATACGTTGGTATTAAAGACGGTAAAAATACTGTTGAAGATTATGTAAAATATGTACGCAGCGATTTAATGGGTGTTACCCGTGAGGACTTGGTTTATAACATCGCTCGTCATGTTGACTCCACCGTTCATCTGTTTGAAAAATGGGGACTGCCGATCTGGAAAGATGCCGAAGGTAACTACGTTCATGAAGGCAGATGGCAATTAATGATTAACGGCGAATCTTATAAAGTAATCGTAGCAGAAGCTGCAACGAATGCAATCGGTGCAGAAAATATTTATGAAAGAGTCTTTATCGTTGGTCCTATTATGAACGGCGACGTTTGCGTTGGTGCAGTAGGATTCAGCGTACGTGAAGAAAAGTTTTATATATTCAAATCAAAAGCAGTGCTTGTTGCTATGGGCGGCGCTGTTCATGTATTTAAGCCGCGTTCTTCGGGTGAAGGTTTAGGACGTGCTTGGTATCCGCCATGGAATGCTGGTTCAAGTGCTTACTTTACACTTAAAGCCGGTGCTGAAATGACATGCCAGGAAGTTCGTTTTATTCCTGTAAGATTTAAAGATGCTTACGGTCCTGTAGGAGCATGGTTCTTACTATTCAAATCAAGAGCTACAAACGGTCTGGGCGGAAACTATATGGAAGAAAGAAGACCGGAGCTAGAAAATTGGGTTCCTTATGGAAAAGTTAAACCTGTTCCGGCTAACTTACGTAACTGGCTTATGATGCTTGACGTAATGGACGGCAAAGGACCTATCTATATGAGAACTGACGAAGCAATAAATAAAATTGCTTCCGAGTCAGGCGATGAAAAAGCTGCTAAGAAAAAATTAAAAGAATTGGAATCGGAAGCTTGGGAAGATTTTCTTGATATGACAATTTCACAAGCAATTCTTTGGGCAGGCACTAATACAGCTCCTGAAGAAAAACCTTCCGAAATTGCAGCAGCAGAACCTTATTTTATCGGCTCACACTCAGGTGCATCAGGTGCATGGGTTAGCGGTCCAAAGGATTTGGCTCCTGATGAATATTTCTGGGGCTATCCGAATATGGCTACCGTTAAGGGTATCTTCTGTGCCGGTGATGCTTCAGGTGCTTCAAGTCATAAGTTCTCATCAGGTTCTCATGCTGAAGGTAGAATCGCTGCAAAAGGTGCCATCGATTATATAGTTGATAATCCTGATCCGATTAATTATGACCAAGCACAGATCGATGCATTAAAAGAAGAAATATTAAAACCAATGGATGTCTACGCTCAATACAGCAGTAGCTCCAGTGATCCTGAAGTTAATCCGAATTATATTAAACCTAAAATGTTCATGTTTAGGCTTCAAAAAATTATGGATGAATATGCAGGCGGAGTATCCAGTCAATTTAAAACAAGCAAAAGCTTACTGGAAAAAGGTTTGGATCTTCTTGGTTATTTGAAAGAAGACTCTAAGAGCTTAGCAGCATCCGATCTTCATGAGCTTATGAGATGCTGGGAAAATGTACACAGAATGTGGCAGGCTGAAGCTCATGTTAGAGCTATTTTATTCAGAGAAGAAACACGCTGGCCGGGATATTATTTCAGGTCGGATAAGCCTTCTATGGATGAAAAAGATTGGAAGGTATTTGTAAATATGAAATGGGATCCGCAAACAGATAAATGGGATGTATTTACAAAACCGATTATTTCAATAGTAAATTAGTACTAACCATGGAACTTATTATTGAATAAACTGAAAAATTAAAGGGAATCCTTAACAAAAGGATTCCCTTAATTATCAGTAATCTAAGTATAGTATTATTAATTCGGTTAAGCATTATGCAACAAGATAGAATTTTCACTTGCCCACATTGTAACCAACCTTTAAAAAAATGGAAATGTCCGCCGGAGTCTTCATGGGGTGTTGAATTCCAATATGCCTGTTTTAATGATAAGTGTCCTTACTTTGTTAACGGCTGGGAGTGGATGAAAGAAAAATATAATTTAAATATTTCTTACAGATATAGACTGAATCCTTTCAACGGAGAATCCGGACCATTACCGGTATGGTCTGAAGATGCAATGAAAAATTTTATTTTTAAATAGATACTTATTGTTGAACAATATTAAAGAGACAGACATGACTAATGAAATAGAAAAATTAAAAGAGACGATATTAAAAGAATATCCACGGTTAACTAAGGAAAGCACATTTAAATTCAATTGCCATAAAAATATCAGCTGTTTTAATAAATGCTGCAGCGACGTAAATATATTTTTAACTCCATATGACGTGCTTCGTTTGAAAAATAGACTGAAGATTAGCTCACAAGAATTTTTAGATAAGTATTCTTTTCTTCCTATCGATGAAAATCAAAATCATCCTGTTGTAATGCTTAAAATGAATAGTGATGAAACAAAAGCTTGTCCGTTTGTCGGTGACGAAGGCTGTACTGTTTACAGCGACAGACCCTGGCCTTGCAGAATGTATCCGCTGGGAGTCGCTTCACCAAAATCAGATTTAAATGATGACGAGGAAGAATTTTATTTTATGCTCGAAGAGCCGGTTTGCCAAGGTTATCATGAGAATAAAGAGTGGAATGTTGATAAATGGATGGCTGATCAGGATGTTGAAGAATATTCGGAGATGGGTGAACTCTTTAAAGAGATTTCACTGCATAATTTTTTCTCTAAAGGAAAACATCTGGACCCGGCTAAGCTTGAAATGTTTTTTACCGTCTGTTACAATATCGATAAATTCAGAGAATTTGTTTTTGACAGCACTTTCCTAAATAGATTTGCAGTTGATGATGACACTATAAAAAAGATTAAGGAAGACGATAAAGAGCTATTAATATTCGGCTTTAACTGGTTAAAGTTTTGTCTTTTTGGGGATAAGACTATGAAAGTAAAATCATCCGAAAAAAGTTAATAAATGTATCAATGTATGTTGCTTTCATACTATTGAGAAATAAAAAAAATTTTAAAAGTCACTATATCTGCCGGTAAAAATAATAGGCGTATTTTATGAGTGAGAGAAATTTAATTAAACCCGATATACAATTAATCCGCGATCTAAAAAAGAACGGCGGTGAAGATTTTAAAAAATGTTTTCAATGCGCAACTTGTTCAAGTGTCTGTCAGCTTTCTACAGAGGAGTATTCTTTTCCGCGCAAGCAGCTTAGATTAGCACAATGGGGACTAAAGGACCAATTGATGGAAGATCCCGGACCCTGGTTATGCTTCTATTGCGGCGATTGCTCGAAAAGATGCCCGAGGAATGTTAATCCAGGCGAAACCATGATGGCTCTTCGAAGGTATCTTACATCATTATATGACTGGACGGGATTATCAAAATTGTTATACCGTTCTGTATATTGGGAAATAGGTATTCTAGTTGCGGCAGCAGCGGCAATTGCATTAATGTTTACAATACCGAGTAATTTCGGATTTGGTTTATTAAGCCGTTCCGGATCTGCTCCATTAAATTCAGTAATGCTCGAAAAATTTGCACCGGTTGGAATTGTTGATTGGGGCGATAGAATATTAGCGGTACTTTTAAGCGTTTTGCTCCTTTCCAACGCTGCAAGAATGTTTCTTGGATTAACCCGTAATGAAAAAATACCCTTTAAATTGTTTTTAACACAGCTTCCGTTTTTTATTTTTCAAGGTGTAACTCAAAAACGTTGGAAAGATTGCAACAGCAAAGAAACTTTTAAGAACTGGCTGAGACATCTCTTCCTTGTAACAGGGTACGGTATTATGTTTACGCTTGTGGTAGTATTTCTGCCCTGGTTCCAGATTAAGGATTCAACTTTACATTGGACAAGCATCCTCGGTTATTATGCAACAGTAGTCCTTATTATTTCAACTATATGGATTATTATAGATCGAGTGAAAAAGGGAACAGAAATGCATAAATTTAGTCATTTCTCAGATTGGCTTTTTCCAATTATGCTTTTCTTGGCGGCTTTAACCGGTATTTTACTTCATGTGTTTAGGGTAGCAAATATGCCTATGGATACTTATGTGATGTACATGATTCATATGATGGTTGTTGTACCTATGCTTTTTGTGGAAGTACCGTTTGGGAAATGGAGCCATTTATTGTATCGTCCTCTTGCTATCTATGTTGCAGAAATTAAAATTAAGGCAAAAAAAGTAAACGAGAAAGAAACAGTTAACATAGAGCAGGCAGCTGTATCTGCATAGAAAAATATTTTTTATTTCTTCTAGAACTAAATATTTTTCAATGGTATTTCGTTTAGAGAATTGTTCTTTTAATGAGTCTTAATATTTTGTTTCTCAATAAGCCTTAATGCGGGTGCAGAATCTCCACTTATAAAAGCATTTACAAATTGTTGAATACTTTCATCGTTGGTAAGTGTAACGTCTACATTCCTAACCGCTCCCATAAGTCTTCCTATCTCCGACAATAAGGATAATATTAATGAAGGGGGGATCTTTCTTATTGTTCCTAATACATGATCATTTTTAAGCGAAACGGAAAAGTTCAGCTTCTCCAATATTTTTGTGATAACTTTAGCTCTTCTCATTTTCCGTATTGAATCTGCCGCTCCGCCGCGGAAATTGAAGTTAATGTAATTATTGTTTATTTCATCGCTAACGTAAGCATCGAGTCTAGAAAAATGATAACCCATTCTAGAAAAGAAATTCATATAACAATCCGAAATTATCGCATAGCTTCTGCTTCCAAGGTCGCGGTCGCTTCTACTGGAATCAATAACATTCGACATTAATAAGTTTGCGAATCCTTTTAAATCAATTGGTAATGGTCCTGCCCATCTGATCCCGGGTGAAGTCATTCCTTTTATTAAAGACAGAAACGGCTGCGATATAATATCCTCAGGCGTGATTTTTTTCTTGCCGGTTACATCTTTTAAGCCGTTTCCCAGATCAATTACATAAATATCTAACGGCACGGAAAACTTTAACGGGTAGGCATGCTTATCTTCGTATTGTGCAGATTCATATAATGAAAACATTTCTTTCATTGCAAATTCATGTGCAAACCTTGTTACATCATGAAAAGTTTTACAACCGTCCGGAGTAAAATTTGAATGATCCGGGTTCGTTAGATTCAGAGGAATAACCAGCTTGGAAATATTTTGCCAGATCTTATACATAGGACTTTTAATAAAAATATTTTCCGAAGCAGTTTTATCGGAATAGCGGTCTATTATTCCTTTTGCCGTACCTTCATACACTTTATTGTTATACGCATCAACAGTAACTACATGGCCGTTAGTTAAAATTTCAGATGCATTATTTGTGTTAACTAATACCGGAATTCCCAACTCACGTGCAATAATTGCAAGATGCCCGGTAGTATTCCCTATGTCCGAAATTAAACCTGCTGCTTTATGCAGAACGCGGGTTAACTCTGGTGAAGTCTTTTTTACTACAAGTATTCCGCCTGTTGGAAAGTTTATAATATCTTTGAACCGCTTAAGTAAAAATACTTTACCAGAACCGGCACCGGGACTAGCACACACTCCTTTGTCGATTAAAATAGAGTGGCCTAGTTCAACAGTTTCCGAAGAAACTTGTTCTTTTCCAAATTCAGTTTTGGGTTGTGATATTGAAAGAGGTCTGCATTGTAAAATTAATATTTCGCCATCCTTATCTATTGTCCATTCGATGTCTTGCGGCATTTCAAAATATTTCTCTATTTTCAATGCGTATTCGGTTATAATTTTAATTTGATTTTCATCCAAACACGATTTGTGTAAAAGTTCTTCAGGAATTTTTTCTTCTTGTAATCCTTCTCTCGATCTCAATGTAGTTTTAAACGTTTGATTACCCGGCCTGTATTCTGTTACTTTATTTGTATTCCTATCAACAATAAATTCTTGTGGTGCAACGCTGCCGTCAACAACTTTTGTTCCCAATCCCCATACGGCATGTATAATAATACCTTCTTTATTGCCTACCGGATCTTTTGTAAATAAAACTCCGCTAACTTTTGAATCAATCATCTGCATACAGCCGATGCTCATCGGCATATCCATATCGCGAAGCCCGGTAAGAAATCTGTATACCAATGATTGAGGCAGATATTTCGAAATCAATACTTCAAAGCAGGCATCGATTAAACTATCCTTGCTTACATTCAATGCGGTATAATGAAGACCGGCAAATGAAAAATGTAAATCATCTTCACCAACCGCGCTTGATCTAACGGAAATCAACAAATCACCGTGCTTTGCAGTCAGATGTTCGTAATTATCTAAAATTAGTTTTTCAATTAGTTCCGGGATTGGAGTTGAAATAATTAAAGCTTGAATTACCTGGCTGGCCTGAAGTACTTGTTCATTATCATTATAATCTATGTTAGAGATTGTTTTATCAATTTGTGTGAACAGATCTCCCAGCATTAAAAAATCTTCAAAGCATTTTGTTGTCAAACAAAATCCATCCGGAATAGGAATTAAGAGCCTATTATGTATTTCGCATAAACGGCTCATTTTACCGCCGACTTCTCTTGTATGTTCCAGTGTAATTTCATCAACCATGTATGAATAAGGCCGAAAAGAAGGTTCTTTTAGGCCTTTATCTTTATCTTCACAGTCTTCACAATCCGTTTTATCGCAATTCCATCTCTTGGTACAAAATGAACCGGGAGCAAGTTGTTTATCCGTTTTACTTTTTATCTTATTAACCTGATTAATTAATGTCTTATATCTTCCATCGCACATTATTGACAGATGTTCGGTTACTTCCTTGGTATTCCTAATAATTTCAGAAAATATTTTATGTATTTGGCCCCTCGAAAAAGGTCTTCCGGTAGCTAGCAGTTCGCTTAAATTACCCATTAGTTTTAGGGCTTCATCATTAGAAAATAAAAGTAGCTGAAAATGGTGGAGTTTCTCTTTAAATGAGATTGTTTTTATTTCTTGTTTTTTAAATAAGTTCTTAAAAAAATTCATCGTTATTTAAAGCTTTATTTACTTACACAATATTGTTTTGTTCTTTTCTTAATATTTTATTAATTATAAATTTTAATTCTTCAGTTGTAAAAGGCTTTTTTAAGATATCAATAGTGTCGCCAAAAGTTTCGCCGCCAGTTGTTTCAAAATCAGTCTTTTGAGGACCGAAAGATGAATAACCCGACATTATTATTACATGAATATCTTTATAAACGTTTTTAATTCTTCTTAACAATTCATTACCGCTCATACCGGGGAGAATAAGGTCAACTAATACAAGATCATATTTATCCGATCTAATAAATTTTAAGCTTTCTAAGGCGGTTGTACAAGTAGTTATATCATAGTCATCATTTTTAAGTGCCTTTCTTATAGACTTAAGAATTATTTCTTCTTTATCTATCGCAAGAATTTTAACTTTTGTTTTCATAAGCAATATCCCGGCAAAATAACCGTTATAACTTTGCCTGATGCCGTATTATTAATTTTTAAGGTGCCTTTATGCATTTCAATAATATCTTTACAAACAGCAAGGCTTATTCCTGTTCTATCTAAATTACCCAAGCTGGAAATATTAGCCGTATCGAAAGTTCTTTGTAGAATATTTTCGGGAATTCCTTTACCTGTGTCCGAAAATACTATTTCAAGCTCCGATCTTTCATAAAAACATTTTGCTGTAATATCCAAAATGCCGCCGGTGGGCATAAAATCCGAAGAAATTAAAAGTATATTTAAAAAGACTTGTTCCATTAAAGATGGGTCAACAGATACTTCCGGAAGTGTTTTAGGGACTTCCAATATTATTTTTATGTTTTGGAAATTAGAAAAATTTTTAACCACAGAAATTGAATGGTGAATTATTTTTCCTATGGATGTTATTTTATATTCAGGCTTGCTGCCCGCTGTAAATGATAAAATATTTCTTATACTTTCTCTAATTTTTAAAGCTTCAAGTCTTATGGTTTTATAATCTGTTGAATTCTTATCATCATCTCTTGACTCTGAGATTAAACTTTCACTGTGAATTATAATACCGGTTAACGGATTATTAATTTCATTTGCTATTTCTTCGGCAAGTTTACCTACCGAAGCCAGTTTTTCCGACTCAATCAATTGAGTTTGGGTTGCAAGCAACTGCATCTGCATTTTATTAAAAGATTCGGAAAGCAGACCAAGTTCGGCTTTGCCCGGAGGAATTTCATCGGTAAAATTTCCTTCGGCAACTCTTTTTGTTCCATCCACTAAATTTTTTATCGGCTTGCCTATTAGGTATTTTATTGAAATATAGGTTATTAACGAAGCTATTAAAGCGAATATAACCGTGAATAATATAAGTTCCGTACTTGCTTTTTTAAGATTGGAATTAATCCTTTTTGTCGAAACTTCTATTTCAATAAAGCCCAGTATTGTTTGAGATGAATCGTGAAAAGGGGAGTAAGAAATACCTGCCTTAGACATTTTCATATTAGTGCTGTTTCCCGAAGTTGCATGGCATGCTTCGGTATAACAACTTTTAGCATTATAAATAGGAAGCCAGTTTAAAATAAGATTATCTTTTTTTAGAATTTTCAAATGATGTGAATTAAAAGCATAAATTTTAGGATTGCTGAATTTATTCTTATGACAGCTTTGACACAACTGACCGGCTCCCAAAACGGCCGGGCTTGTTTGCGAAATGTGTTTATCAATTTCGGTTGAACGTGAAGAAAATTTTATTATGCCTTTATGATTTAAAATCCTTACGGACATAATACCTTCTTTACCAATTATATCCTTAACCGCCATTGATAATTCATCTCGCCTATTTTTAAGCATACTCAATCTAAGAATCTTTTCGGTTGTTCTGCTCAATTGTTCGGTATTATGGCTTATTGCATCGATTGAAGTATCTTCCTGTTTAAGCAGGCTGAATACGGAGAATACTCCCATAGTTAAAAGGATTATAATTCCTAGTAAGATAGATATGCGGGATGATATGCTGATATATTTTAATTTCTTAAACAATTTCAACATTTTCAGAGCTAAATTATTAGTATCCGTTTTAACGACCGTAAAAACAGGAAATCCGTTTTATGGGATTTAATAATGATCATTAAATTAACTTAACATATAATTCAATTAAATTATCTATAAAATATATCGCGCAGCAAAATTATAAAAAAGGAGATAAATACTCGCTAATTACAATTCATTCTTTGTGCGAAATTTTTGTTACGTTCATTCCGAAGAATTTTAACACAAGGTCCGTTCCGAAAGCCATGATAGACCCTAAAGATGCCATAACAAGAGTAACAACTACAGCATAGAGAATCCTATCGTTGTTGTATAAATTTACAATCAATAAATCTACTCCGGAAAGATTTTGTGTATCGATTTTATTATCTAAAGCAGTTTCCTGTTTGCCGCCGATTTCGCTTGCATATGCATAGCTATTTATATTAACAGAAATAAAACAGAATAATAAAAGTATCAATAATTTTTTAGACGACATCTTTTATACCCTTCATTTCCTTATTATTTATTTTATTACAATTATAATATTATTAAAAATATTTTATAAATAAAGTTTTATTGTCTTAATTTCTTTTCTTTTTTAAATTCCAAAACTAAACTTGTTATAATTATTAAAGTCATAGAAACAGCCGTTCCCATCAAGACAATTCCGGCAATAGTAGATAGTATCGGAGTGCCGGTAATTTTATATGCTTGTTCTAACGCTATTGAGCAGCCGGCACAAACTATCATAATAGCAAAAAGCAGTCTAATTCCGTATCCTTTAATATACTTAACTGCCGTAGCCCCAATTTGTGCTCCAATGGAAGCCCCGATAAGCATAAAGAAAGCTGCAATTAATTCTACTCTTCCTTTAACTGCATAAGTAAAACACCCATAAGCACCGGAAAAAAGAACACTCATTAAATCGGTACCAACAGCAATAACAGTTGGAACGCCGATTAAATAAACCAATGCAGGCATTCTTATAAATCCGCCTCCGACTCCCAAAAATCCCGATAAAAATCCCGTAAATAAAAAGATAAATAAAACTATCCAAAGTGAAACCGATTTAATCCCCGAAGCCGGGAAAGAAATCATAGGAGGAAGATTAATTTTATGCAATCTCTCTGCTAATCTACTTTTAGTACTTAAGGTTTCCGATTCTTCAAGATTTTCTCCGTCTTTTATTTTTTTCTTTCTCCTTTTAGGATTCAGTTTAAAATAATCATAGAACATAAGCCAGCTTAAACCGAACATAAGAACGAGATAACACCATCTTACAATAGAACCGATATCTCCTTCTTTTTCCAAAATTAAAACCACTTGCGAACCGAGTTCCAAACCTACCACCGATGCAACAATAGAAATAAAGCCAAGCTTCCAATCTATATTACCCATTTTATGATGTTTCATTGTTGCGCCGATAGATTGTCCGAAAATATTGGACAAATCGGTTCCTATAGCATATGACATGTGAAATCCGAAAATGTTAAGTGCAGGAGTTACAATCCAACCTCCGCCGACACCGAAAAAACCTCCTAAAACACCAACACAAAAACCGATTAGAATTAATAGAATTACATTGAATTCTATACCGGCAACAGGCAGATAAATATTAAATATATCCATGTCTTCTTTTCATTTGTTATTAAATGCTTTAATTGTGTCTTTCTCTTTTCGTTCTTTCCTAAATTCTATTATCAGTTTACCGATAATAACCAGAGACATCGAAAGCGCCGTCCCCATCAAAACAATTCCGGCCAATGACTGGAAGAGTTGTTTCATTGTAATTTTATAAAACTGTTCGGTGGCTACTGATAATCCTGCGAAGATTATCATAATGGAAAATAATAACCTGATTCCGTATCCTTTTATATATCTTACTGCCGTTGAACCAACCTGTGCTCCTATTGAAGCGCCGATAAGCATAATAAATGCAGCGATTAGTTCAACTCGGCCCTTAAGCGCATAAGTAAAACAGCCGTATGCACCGCTGAATAAAACTGTAATTAAACTTGTTCCTACCGCAATTGCTGTTGGCAGCCCTATTAAATAAACAAGAGCCGGCATAATAATAAAACCACCTCCCACTCCTAAAAATCCCGAAAGGAATCCTGTAAATAAAAACACTAAAAGAATTATCCACAAAGATACTCCCTCAATGTCGGAAGCAGGGAAGGAGATCATCGGAGGGATATTCAATTTGTATAGCCTTAACGCTAATTTACTTCTGGATCCCGACTTTGAAGATTTATTTGTTCCGCTACTTCCATCTTTCAATTGTCTCTGATGAATAATAAAATAATCATACAACATGTAACAGCCGAGACCTGTTAGAAGCAGCATATAACACCATCGTACGATTATGCCGACATCACCGGCTTTTTCTAATGATATTATTACATCTGATCCAATTTCCAAACCGATAATTGAAGTAAATATTGAGATAAGCCCTAATTTCCAATCTATGTTGCCCATTTTTTGATGCTTTTTAACTGCCCCTATCGTTTGGCCGAAAATATTTGATAAATCCGTACCGATTGCAAAAGCCATGTGGAATCCGAAAATGTTTAAAGCGGGTGTAACAATCCAGCCTCCGCCCACGCCAAAAAATCCGCCGAGCACGCCGACACAAAACCCAATAAGTACCAATAAAACGATGTTAAACTCAATTCCGGCAACCGGCAAATAGATATTAAATAAGCTCATACTTTATAATAAAAATTAAATCTGTCTTAATTAAAGTTTGAATTTGTTTTTAATTCTCTTTCCTGTACTCTATTATAAGTTTTGAAATAATTATAATAGTCATTGTTAAAGCTGTTCCCATTAATATGATCCCCGAGAAAGTTTGGAACAGCGATTTGGCAGTTAGTTTATAAAACTGTTCGGTTATTACCGAAAAACTTGTAAAGACAATCATAATCGCAAATAATAATCTTATTCCGTAACCCTTTATATACTTAACTGCAGTGGCTCCGATAGTTGCGCCGATTGAAGCTCCCACCAGCATTAAAGCGGCAGCAATTATTTCTATTTTTCCATCCATACCGTAAATAAAACATCCGAAAGCAGAACTGAAAAAAACTGTTATTAAACTGGTTCCAACAGCAATTATAGTAGGCAGACCGATTAAATATACCAATGCAGGCATAATAATAAATCCTCCTCCGATACCTAATAACCCTGAAAGGAAACCTGTAAATAAGAAGACTATCAGAATAATCCATAACGAAACTGCTTTAATGTTGGAAGAAGGGAATGATATCATTGGAGGTAAATTTATATTATGCAATCTTGCAGCAAATTCGTTTTGAACGTTTGTGGAATTAGAATCCGAAGAGTCTTCTTCTAATTTTTTTATTTGTCTTTGATGCAAAACGAAATAATCATAAAACATAAATATTCCGAGTCCGGCCAAAAATACAACGTAACACCACCTAATTATAAAGCCCACGTCTCCTGCTTTTTCCAGTGCGATTACAACTCTGGAACCTAGTTCAAAACCGATGATTGACGTGGATATTGAAATAATTCCTAATTTCCAATCGATGTTACCCATTTTCTGATGTTTTTTAATTGCGCCGAAAGACTGCCCGAATATATTTGCTAAACCGGTTCCGATAGCAAAAGCCATATGAAATCCGAAGATATTTAAGGCAGGCGTTACAAGCCAACCGCCTCCAACACCAAAGAATCCTCCGATTATTCCCACACAAAAACCGAGTAAAATTAATAATAGGATATTAAAATGAATGCCGGCAACAGGTAAATAAATATTAAAAGCGTTCATATTTACTCCAACTTTTCATCGAATATTTTAATTTCATTTTACCTGTTTGCTTTCTTTTTTTGATTCAATTACCAATCTGCCGATAATTATAGAAGTCATAATTACTGCAGTTCCTATCAAAATAATTTCTGCAATAGCTTGGAAGTACTGAATATTTGTTATTTTGAAAAACTGTTCCACTATAACAGATAATCCTGCGCAGCCAATCATAATTGCAAATAATAGCCTGATGCCGTATCCTTTAACATATCTAACTGCATTTGCACCTATTTGAGCGCCTATAGAGGAACCGATCAGTATAATAACCGCCGCGATGATTTCTACTCGACCGTTCATAGCATAGATTAAACATCCGTATGCCGAACTGAAAAGTACTGTAATTAAACTAGTACCAACTGCAATTACGGTTGGCAGCCCGATTAAATAAATAAGAGTCGGCATAATGATAAAGCCCCCTCCGATTCCAAGAAGCCCTGAAAAAAATCCTGTAAATAAAAAAATTGCAATTATTATCCAGAGTGAAACAGATTCAATTTGTGAAATCGGAAATGAAATCATAGGGGGAATTTTGATCTCGTGAAGTCTCTCGGCAATTTTATTTCTATACGGCTCAACTTCAGATGATAAAGTTTCGATGGAATCTTCATTTATTTGCCGTTTTTGTAAAACGAAATAATCATAAAACATAAAGCCTGCCAAGCCAAAAAGAAACAAAACATAACACCATCTTATAAATATTCCGGCATGACCTGTTTTATCTAAAGCCAGTACAACCTTTGAGCCAAGTTCAAAACCTATAATAGACACCGTAATAGAAATTACTCCTAATTTCCAATCAATATTTCCCATCTTATTGTGTTTTTTTGCAGCCCCGATTGATTGTCCGAATATATTTGTAAGACAAGTTCCTATAGCATATGCCATTGGAAATCCGAAAATATTTAGAGCAGGGGTGACAAACCAACCTCCGCCTTCGCCGAAAAATCCTGCTATAACTCCTACACAAAATCCGATTAAAATTAATAGCAAAATATTAAAATGTATTCCTACAACAGGTAAATAAATGCTTAGTATTTTCATTCTTTATTTGAGCTAAAAGACATAAAGAGTGAATCATATATTCCTTTAGCTGATCCGTCGGATAAAACCTTTGCTTTTATTGAACATTTTTTTGTCAATGTATTTGCAGCATGCTGGTTTACTGCAAATGCAGTACTTGATTTTAATAAATCTACTGCCTTGTTATTGCCGAATACATTGAAGAAATATTGAACGGCGCCGCAAGAAGTAAAAATAAAAGCATCGGCACCGTTATTATTTAAATTATTTGTCAGTTCATTTTCTTGTTCATGTTTAAGCGTATATGCTTTTTCAATTTCTTTTTTGTTAATGTCCTGAAATATTTCAGAATTCAAGTTGTTCGGATTAGTATTGTATGCTAAATTATAATTAGTATCCGCATTAATATTTAGAAGTTCGATATTATCCATTTTTTCTTTCGCTGAAGAAACGGTTTCCCAAATATCTTCATTAAAGCTTCTAATCGGCATGTACAAAGCTTCTCCGCCCAATTCATAAATGGCGTTATTTAAGATAGTGGATTTTGCACGCTCGCCTATAACTGCAACCCTTTTATTGAATAACGGTTTCTTTTCAAACCAGGAAATTTCATCTCTTAATAATACAGTAGGGCTTATCATAATAATTACAGGCGGATGCATATTTTTTTTCTTATATTCGTCTGCAATTGTATCAAGTCGGGCTGTAATAGTTCTTTGTATAGGAAGAGTTCCGTTTTCTATAATAGCAACGGGCATTGCCGGATCCATTCCATGTTTAATTAGTTCATCTGAAATTCTTTCAATTCTTGATGCGCCCATATAAATAACAAGAGATGTGTTTTTTAACTTAGCCAGTTTTTCCCACTCAACCTGAGTTTCCGGTTTACCGGGTTTTTCGTGTGCTGTTATCAACACACATTGTGTAATTAATCCTCTTTGAGTTATCGGGAAACCGCTGTAAATGGGTGCAGATAAGCCGGATGTTATTCCGGGTATTATTTCATATTCAATGTCTGCCGATTTTAAAGCGCTTGCTTCTTCAGAACCCCGGCCGAAAACAAAAGGATTTCCACCTTTTAACCGCACTACATTAAAACCAAGCCTTGCTTTTTGAAGCAAAATATTTGTTATTCTTTCCTGGTCAATCGGATGATAGCCGGATTCTTTACCCACAAAAATTTTTTCACAATCCCTTTTACAATAATTTAAAAGTTCATCATTTATTAATCTATCGAAAACAACAACGTCTGCTTGTTTTAACTTTTCCATTGCCTTTACAGTAATAAGGCCGGGATCCCCGGGCCCCGCTCCTACTATATATACTTTACCGAATTCCATTTTTATCTCTTTTATTAAAAATTGAATAATATCTACAAATGTTTTAGAACATTAATTATTAAAAATGTTGCAGTAGCAACGAATACTACCAAGAAAAATAAAATCAAAATGTCTGTTCCGGAGTCGTTCTTTGATGAGGAATTTTGTTCATTTATAAGAATATTATTTATGATATTAAGTGTTTCTCTACCGATTTTTTTAAATTGTTCATCGAATTGAGCTTTCCCGGTATTACCTAAGGTATTAGATTTAATTTCATCGAAGAACCGGTTATATGTCTCCGACATTAGAGTGTTATTGGTTTTTATCTTTTTTATTTCGTTTTTGCTTAAGGCATTTAATCCTATCAACTCACCGAATCGCTGATGAAAATCTTCTTTAGCTTTTTGCCATTGAAGAAATCTCTGGTATGAATATCCGCGAATTAAAAGATTTTTTTCTTCTCGTCTTAATTGAAGCTCAGCTTCTTTAAATAAGTGGATATTATCTATTATTTTATTGCTTGTTTCTATTCGCTGTGTTAATACCCAACCGAAAATACCGCTTCCCAGGATTAAGAGTATAATAACAACAAAAGAGAAAATAATTTTTCCTCTTAATATTTTTTTTGAATCCTCCATATACATACTCTTAAAGAAATTGTCAGTTTAATTCATTTAAGATTTTTTGAACTTGTCTTTGGGAATTCTTTTTCCCGTGTTCTTCAAGGTATTTTTCCCAATTTACAGCAGTAAATTCTTTGAACATCTTTGTTCTGGCGGCTTTATGTTTCGGCTTTACAATTGAAATTACTTGATGCCGGAACTTTGCTGCTAAATTGATAATTTCGCTATATCCAGGAGTAATTATAAATTGTAATTTTTTCTTCATTTCTTTAACGAAAAAGGGAGCTTTACCCTGAGAAGAAATGGATATTGTTAGATCTCCTCGTTTAATGTTTGCGGGCATTATAAAATCACATAACTCCGGTGCATCGGCTACATTTACAAATATGCCTTCTTTGCGGCAATCTTTGTAAACAGTTTGATTAATCTCTTTATTATTGGTTGTGCAAAAGACTACTTTAAAACCTTTTAAATATTCTATGGAGTAAGATTTTTTTATTATTTTTATTTTATTGTTCTTTGCTAATTCGATTAATGCCTTACAAAACCTAGGCGAAATAATTGTGATATCTGCATTAAACTCCCGGAGAGATAAAACTTTTCTATAAGCTACGTTACCTCCGCCTATTACTAAACAAGAAAACTTGCTTAGATCAACAAGGATTGGAAAATACCCCGGTTTACTTATTTTTTTCATAAAAATTATACTACCTCGATAGTAAGATTCAATAATTAGCCCTAAAAAACAAAGAAGTAAGAATTTCTGTATTCCTTGTGTTGCCTGGGAATTCGAGCGAAAAGAGGATTTTTTATCCAGGTCCGAGGACATAAAATTTGCAACTTCATTGGCGAAAATTTAAAGCAGTTAAATAGGTTAAGTATTGGAAATAGATTTCCAATGTCTCATTTATTAGGTGAAATTTTTGAGGATTTAATTAGGAACACTTTGAATACAGTACAATTGCTTTTTAGTGATAAGAATATCAAAAATGAATAAATTTAATTAAAGCAGTCTTTAAGGAAAATATTAAAA
>CAZHBJ010000004.1:0-57595 GCA_964530445.1 uncultured Ignavibacteriaceae bacterium | reverse complement strand
TAAAAGGCAAATTATTATAGTTATATCATGAAATACATTATACGGGTAGGTGTGAGTTTTGATTAGTTTATTTCTTAAAGAAATATTCAATGCTGATCAAATACTTTATAAAATTTTATTAAATATTAAATGTTCTGTATAAAATCTCTACGGTTTTATAAAGTACTTAAAAAAAGAGTTAAGTTTGAATTTTTCGAGTATATTTCAGTTTTTTAGATAATAATAATATCTAAATGAAATATTTTAACCATTGATTGGTAATTTGAAGAAATCTTCGAGTATTAATGAAGCAGCCCCGACAGCAACAGAATATTGATGGTACTTATTTACTACAATATTAAGAGAATTACTAGTAATGGAAATTACTTTCATATCAATCTCTTTTTTAACGGCTTCAATTAGAATATCTTCAAGTTCGGAAATTATTCCGGTAATAATTAAAGTATCAGGGTTTAATAGTGCTATTGCCGGAGCAATAGTTTGACCGACAATATTTCCAATCATAGAAAAAACAAGATGAGCTATTTTATCTCCGTTTTTTGCCGCATGCAAAAGCAAGTCTATATCAATGGATTCGATTGAAGTGGAAGCATATTTTTTAAGAACTTCACTTTCCGTAAACCTGTTTCTCACTGTAGATAAAATTTCTATTAACGACGGCAAATGAGGATATAATTCGCCGGCACTATAAGAGGTGCCTCTATATAGCTCATTATTAATAACGATACCAATTCCAAGACCACTTACATTTTTATCAATTTCCAATAAAACAGTTAAATAATTTCTTTTCGATTTGTAATTATCGCTCCATTTTAATCCCACTGCAGCTGCATTAGCATTATTTTCAATTAAAACAGAAAAAGGCAGACCGCTTAATTTTTCCAAAAGAGGGAAATTCATTTCAGGTAAAACACTAGACATTACAACTATACCGTTTTGGGAATCGACAATGCCAGCAAATGCTATTCCGACGCCTAAGACTTTTTCTTTTTTAATATTATTTTCAATAATTGTATTGTTAACTACTTTAATTATGGTTTCAGCAAGCTCATCAACCGTATTGCCCGTATTAAGCTTCATAATTTTCTTAGCGATTATTCCGCCGCTAAAGTCTAATACAACAGTATTCATTTCACCGACTTCAATATCCAGACCTATTACATAAGCGGAGTCTTTATTCAATGTCCATACATAAGGTCTTTTTCCTCCCTTATTTGTTGAATCCCCTTTGCCGTAGAATGAAATAAAAGTTTTTGCGGACAATACTTTTAAAATATTAAAGATGGTAGATGGGCGCATCCCGGTAATTTTAACTAATTCGCTGCTTGAAATTATTCCGTGTTCCTGAACTAGTTTTAAAACAAGTTGTTCATTAATATCTTTTACAACCCTAGCATGAAAAGAAAGTAATTTTTTTCGCGGCATTTATCAACGTACCATAATTATATTAAACATGTTAAATTAAAAATTAAATTTTCCAATTGAAAATTATTTTATTGTTATTTCATCAATAAATATCCAGGCCTTCCCTCCTGCTGCAACATGCCACGCCGGACAAACGCCCACATTCTTAGCAAACACTTTAACATAACGCGCATTTACATCTTGAAGTTTTTTAATAAAATTTTTTATACCGGCAGCACTATGGCTTTTGTCGTCTTCATTATTAGTATGATATACTTTAGTAAAGTTTTTACCGTCTGTAGAAACATAATAGTCAATTTCTTTAGGGTAAAAAATCCATGACCTTGTATCTTGTAGAAAATCCGCACCGATAGATGAAATTTTTTGGACTTTACCTAAATCGATTACAGCATCAAGATTATCGCCATGATAACCCTGCCATGCATCCGTATGAAAATTGGATGATCCTTTTATCCCGTCTATCAAACCAAACGGACCTCCTCCTGAATACGACTTGCTGTACTCTGTATATAACTTAATACTTCTACCGATAGGTATCTTATTAAAATTTGAAATCATTGTCTTGCTGAATATTCCATCTTTATAACAAACTGCTTTTAAGGTTGAAGTTTTAAAAATAGTAATCGGGGAAGAATAAATATTTTTTCTGCTTTCAGGATTAGAATCGTCTATTGTATAATAAATTTTAGCTGACTTTTGAATTGAAGCTAATGCTGCAATAGTAGAGTCTCGAAAAATTCTGCTGCCTTTAGTTAAGTAAGGTACAGGTACAAAAGGATAATTAATTTCAGATACAGGTCTGGATTTTAAACTTCTTCCCCACTCCCCGGGTTCCGAATTCATATTCAATACAAGGTTGCCGCCGTTTTCTACATCCGAATTTGTAATGTACGAATAAGGGTATTCTTTTCCGTTAAACTGAGCAGATTTAATAAAATAATTATCTGCAGAAAGTTTATTTGCAGTAATAATAAATTTTTTCTTACCACCGGTATTAATAACGACTTTATCGAAAAGAGGGGTTCCAATTATATATTCATTGTCGCCAGGGCATACAGGATAAAATCCCATTGCACTAAAGACATACCATGCAGACATTTGTCCGCAGTCATCATTACCGCAAAGTCCGTCCGGTTTATCGGTATATAATTTTGTTACAATTTGATGAACTCTTTGCTGTGTTTTCCACGGTTCTCCGGAATAATTATAAAGATAAGCCATATGATGACTCGGTTCATTACCCTGGGCATACTGACCTATCATCCCTGTTATATCGGCCTGTTCCCTTCCAGTTAGCTTCGGTTTAGTATCGAATAAACTATCAAGCATCATATTAAATTTCGCGTTGCCGCCCATTAGCTTTATTAATCCGTCAATATCCTGAGGTACAAAAAAACTGTACTGCCACGCATTTGCTTCAGTGTAATTACCGCTAACCGAATAAGGATCAAAAGGTTCAACCCATTTACCGTTCTTTTTAGCCCTCATCAATAAAGTAGAAGGATCAAAAACATTTTCATAAAATTTAGCTCTATCAATAAAATATTTATAATCCTTCTTCTTACCCAATGCTTTTGCCATTTTTGCAATACACCAATCGTCATATGCATATTCTAAGGTTTTTGAGACGCTTTCACTTTCAAGATCGGCGGGAATGTAGCCCATTTCCTTATAATATTTTAATCCGTTATCATTCTGCATCGCGCTTTTTTTCATTGCTTGATAAGCTTCCTCAACATTAAAATTTCTTATGCCTTTAAAATATGCATCGGTAATAACAGGAATAGAATGATAACCGATCATTGTTCCTGTTTCGTTTGAAGCAAGTTCCCATACAGGCAGCAAACCGCTTTCTTTATATTTTTCGATTAAAGACTTTACCATATCAAGATCTTGCTTTTTTTCAATTATGGTAAATAGTGGCTGTTCCGCCCTAAAAGTATCCCATAAAGAAAAAACTGTATACATTTTATAACCTATAGCATTATGGATTTTGCGATCCATTCCCATATACCTTCCATCAACATCGGAAAAAACATTCGGAGTTAACAGCGAATGATATAATGCCGTATAAAAAATTGTTTTATTTCGATTGCTTTTTGATTCAACTGAAATTACAGATAATGCTTTATTCCATTTTTCGGATGCATATTTTTTTATCTTATCAAAATTCCATCCCGGTATTTCTGCTTTTACATTTTTCTCTGCACCTGCAATACTAACAAAAGATATTCCTACTTTGATTAATATTTTTTCATTTTTTGAGGTACTATATCTTACATATGCTTGAAGATCACTTCCTTTTGCAAAAGATACATTATCATGAAGTGTATCATTCTTTGCAATGCCGAAATATTTAAATGGCTTGGAAAACTCGGCATAAAAATAAACACACTCATCTTTTGCCCAGCCTGTTGATCTTCTATAGCCTTCTATAATTTTATTATTGATAATTTTAATTTCCGAACCTGTAGTTTTATCCTGAATCCCATGATTAAGATCAATTATTATATTTGCTTTCGAAGTCTTAGGGAAAGTATACCTCTGAAATCCTGCTCGTTCGGTTGCAGTTAACTCAGCTTTGATGTTGTAATCTTTTAAGTAAACGGAATAATATCCCGGTTTTGCAACTTCACTTTTATGGCTGAATCTCGAGCTATAACCGGAATCAGGATCAGTTCTAGATCCTGGTACAGTCATTATTTTACCATTAGTAGGCATAAATAATATGTCTCCATAATCACCAATACCGGTTCCGCTAAGATGAGTGTGACTGAATCCCATAATAGTGCTGTCCGAATAATTATAACCTGAGCACCAATCCCAGCCTTCGGTTCTGTTATCCGGACTCAATTGGACCATTCCATGAGGAAGGGTAGCTCCAGGGTATGTATGGCCATGGCCTCCCGTACCTATAAACGGATTAACATACTTGGTAAAATTTGTTTGAGCAGATATTTTTATCCCGGTCATCAAAAAGGTTAATATCAATATAGACGGCCATAATCTTTTAGGCAGACAAGAAACTATATTATTAATTGAATTATGAAAAGAAGATTTGTTCAATCTATTATTAACCGGTTTGTAATTATGTATATTTTTCATTTGAGTAATAACATTTTAATTGTTTTAAAATTAGGATTGATTCCTTGAGATACCGTAGTCAGCCGCACTATATAAACTCCGCTTGCATAATGTGACCCGTTAAAAACCGAAGTATAATAACCAGGATCCATAACGCCATTCTTTAGAGTTAATATTTCATCTCCAAGTATATTGTAAACTTTTAAAGTTACCATTCCGCGCTGTGATATTTGATATTTAATTGTTGTAGAAGGGTTGAACGGATTAGGATAATTCTGCATCAATTTAAATTTACTCGGCATTTCATTTTTATTATCCGCAACTTGAGTTACCGGAACAACTAAAGAACTGAAAACCGAATCAGCATATGATTTAAGATTATTAGCTGCGTACACCATTATACCTGCTTTAGGAGGAGAAGCAGGCTGCCATTCTGCAACCTTTGTTGCAAAGCTTAGATCATTATCATCATTTAGTACACCAATCATGGTTTTAGATGCGCCTATAGAATCCGCCCATTGATTAAAACGCCCGACATAATCAGAATTAAAGTAAGCCATGTCCATTACAAAGTTGAAATAAGAAGAAACATCTTTGGACTTGCCTATAACCGATGCAGGCTGTCCCCAGTACCCGGCATAAATTGCGGCTGTATACATCTCCGAAGTACTATCTTGGGACCTTGGGCCAAAATATTTTCCTATCTCTTTTAACAGAGCAATATAGTTTGCATTCCCGGTTGCACGATGTTCGATATCTAGAGAAATACCATCTAAGTGCAGAGAATCAATTGCACACGTTTTTATAAATTTAGCAAATTGTTTATAATTTAATTTTAAACTATCATAAGTTGTAAAAGGCGTTGCAGTGCTCCACGAAGGTGCGTCGTCAACATTCATTAAAACTTTTATCCCCCTCGCTTGTAAAATTTTAATATCCCTAATGATCTCACTGTAATAATGGTAATTTGGATTTACGGAAATTATATATCCATTAGCATAATGAGAAGAATCCGCCAATTCCCATAAAGTTCCTTCGAATAACACCACTACATTTGCTTTATCTGTAAATGATGTTAGAGAATAATGATCAGGCCCGCCAGAATCAAAGGCATAGTATGCAACCTTATTATTTCCGGCCTTAGGAAGGCCGTTTTGTGCATTCCGAAGGCCAGAGGTAAAACCCGTAAGAAATAAAAGATTTAACAATAAACCCAAAGTATATATCTTGTTCATAAGCTAATATTCTTCAAATTTATCATACCGAAAAAATTTAAACAGCTTCTCAATTTGTTCTCCTTAGCTACGATTCGCTTACGGTAACCATGAAATATGTTTAAAATTTAATCCCAAACAGCCCTGCCTGCCGTCAGGCAGGGTTCATAGACCATTTATTTTCCAATTATAATTTCGAAAAATTTGTATACTGCCAAAATTTATTTTTATTGACTTACAAATTCTCCGTTATCCAAGCTCCAGTCGTTTCCAAAATATCCGGTAAATTTAACTCCGGCACTGTCAGACTTTAATATACTCGAATTGTAAATTACGATATCCGGAAAACTTGTATACTGATCAAAATAATCAGCTAGGTTTACCAATTCCATTCCTTTCAAACCGGTACCTCCAATTACACCAACGCTTGCTACTTTGCTGTCGCTTCTCGGACGTATCATCAAGCATGCATAATCTTTTCCTTTGTATTCTTTGCCGCCAACAACAATTTTATTATTATCAACTTGTACAGGAGAATTTTTAAGTAATTTATTCCATGCTGAGTTTGTTTTTGAATTGCCGAAAAGAATTACGCTTCTATCTTTATATTTTGCAAGACTAAATTCATCATCCGGTATAATTTGAATTGCAGCGTTACCTTGATACCATATTTTTTCTTCATCGCATTTCACTTTATCAAGAGCCCACTTGTTTTCGGCTTTATCTCCGTGAGTACCGTATACAAATAATACATTATGATTAAATGCTTCCCTAAAATTGCCGCATCTTGCGGGATATTTATCTTTAGTACTCATCCGGTCAACCGCATTCCATTCACGGTCTTTCAACTTTAAAAATACTTTTCCGTTATTAGGAACATTTATGCCGGGCATTATTTGTCCGTTCATAACAACAGTAATAGGCTGTCCTTTAGGCAGCATTGATGCATCGATAGAAAGCATTTCAACATTGCTGGCAGTTCCTATAAATTCTCGTTTACCGGGCTCAAGAGAGAAATTAATTTTGCTTAGCTTTTGTTGTTTAATTTGATTGATAATTTGTACCCAATAATCTTTTGAAGCAATAGCAGGATTTGCAGTAACAAAATTAATATTATCTATCATATTATTTGATGCTACATCATGATGTGCAAAGAAATCAAACAATGGTGACCAGTCAACACAGTCTGCACCGGGTTCATCGGAAACATCCCACCAGTGTCCTGCTCCCGGTTCAACATAATAAATAAAATCCTTGTGAAATTTAGATAATACCTTTACCATCGATTCAGCTTGTTCCGGCGGGACGTTATCATCTTTTGAACCTTGTATAATATAGATTCCATCAGGTTTTAGATTAGTTGCAAATGCATAGGTATCGCTCTGTTTTAATGACCGAACAAGCATTTTAGTTACCGGAGTTGAATCTCTTAAAGAACTTATTCGATATGACCAATAACTTATCCAGCCTGCACTTGGACCAATTGCACCGAATAAATCCGGATAATTAACTCCAAGATGCCATACACCGTGACCGCCCATTGAATGTCCGGTTAAATAAATTCGGTTTCTATCAACATTAAATTCTTTCTTTGTAATATTAAGTACTTCAAGTGCATCCTGCCTTCCCCAGTTTTCCCAATCATATCCGTAAGGACGTCGATTTGTAGGACAAACTATATAACCCCAATCTTTATGATAGTAAGCTTCCGCCTGGTTTATGGCTTCAACCCCTGCACCGTGCAGACTTAAGAATAGTGCAGGTTTTTCTTTTAAATTTATAGGAGGATTAATTGCATAATATTGAACGCTTCCGTCAAGTTTACTTATAAAAGTTTCTCTATAATCATCACCTACATTTAGAACTTTCATCTTTATGGCAGAAGATGATAAAACTTTTTCTCCTGCTTTTCCTTTTTTAACAAGCTCTAAGTTTAATTTTATATCCCCGGTTTTATTATATGCGGGAAGCTTTATCCTAAATGCTGTTTTAAATATTGAAAGCGGATAAAGTTCATCTACCGGTTGATATACAGGCGTCGAATTTCCGGACCATGTTTTAATAAAGATGTCTTTATAAAAATTTTTCGTAGCATTTATTACAGGCACTGCTCCGTATGAATTTTCCGATTTATTTATAATTAAATCCGGAATTGTAAGATCTGTATTGTCAAATATTAATCCGTTTATATTCTTATGAATTTTAACTTTGAAATATCCACGCCTGCATGAAAATAATAAATCGTTATCGCCTTTATTCAGCTTAACGGGTATTAAAGAATAATCGAATCGCGGTCCGAAGGAATTATAAGTATCTCTATCACGATAAGGATTTCCCGAATGTGCTTTACCGTTAACAAAGAACATTCGATCACCCATTGCTTCTATTAAAGCAATTTCATTTTTATCCGAATGAAAACGGAAATAAATATAAGCGTGTCTTAATGTATTACCTTTATACCATCCGTCCGTTCCCGATTTAATAACCTGCCAGGTGCCAATTAGTTTATCTTCGGATTTTACCTCTTCATTTTCAACAGGCGCTTTCCATTTTCCTGTTATAATAGAAGCAACAATTGCATCGGGTGATATTAAACTATGACTGGTTTCGTGAGGTAATTTAATTACCAACCCTTTTTTCAAAACTACTGTATCCGGAACCTGACAAAAAACACTTACTGATAAATAAAAAATTAGAAATATTGTTAATACAAATTTCATCTTATACATTTTGCTGCCTTTCTAAAGAATTACTTCGAAAAATACCTATTCAATTTCTTCACTTAAACTATCATCTTTCACAGTACCATCATCACCGTGGTCTCGCACCATTGTTTTTAATCTATGCAGCATTTCTTTCATATCCTTAATACCGCCTATCGTAAACCAAATTACAACCATAATAGAAGCTACAAGATTGATTAATACAAAAGTTTTCCAAAATGACATCCAGGATGAGTTTGGCACATTCCCCGTGAGATTATAAATCGTCCCTATTATGAAAACTACTACCCAAATAAAAGTCCATACATAAGCGATTATGTAAATTATTTTATCTCCTCTGGTAAATTCTTTTCCCATACCGAGCATTTTCCAGCCTTTTAACGGAACTTCATCAACAATTACACTTTCTTCCTTAATTGCATACTTTCCTCTATGAAGCATTTTATCCATATTAAAGTTCTCTTTTTTGCCTAATAAAGAAACAGCAATATAGATTACGGACGATGCGCCCATTGCAATAGCCCAAAAAACTTGTCCGTTAATAGGAAAGTCCGGATAAATCTGCTGGAGGACAATACCCGTAACAGAGATAATTGATCCGGCAATTAGTGCGCTCCAGGCCGCTGCAGTAGTACCTCTTTTCCAGTATAAACCTCCGATTATTACAGCACCTGAACCGCCTACAAAAATAGCTGCAGTTATTGCAAAGTATAAAAAGATGTATTGATTTAACGGGAAAAATAAACTGAAAAAGAAAATAAAAATACAAACACCCAGAATCGACAATCTCAAAACTTTCAAATGTTGTTTAGGTTCGAAAGGTTTTTTTCGAAACGGCATTACTACATCCTGGATAAATATACTTCCCCATGAATGCATATAAGAATCATGTGTAGATATGGATGCTACCAGCATCAAAACAAATAAAACACCCATAAGACCGGGTGGTAATATTTTCGACATTACAAGAGGGATTCTTAATTGGTTTTGAACTTCAGGATCGGTTATGCCTTTTATTATTTGATGAACCGATACTGCAATTCCCGAAAAGTGAGGGTTATGTAAAATAGCATAAGCAACAATTGGTATGAATACTAAAAACAGCCATCTTGGAATGTCTCTCAGATTGCCAAGTACTTCTCCCATTTTTGCTTCATGCGCAGATTTTGCAGATGAATTAAATCCCTGGGTTCCCTGCCATGAAAGCTTTACATAAATTACTCCGATAACATTTATTAAAAAATACCACAAATTAAAATCCGGAACTTTGCTTGTATGGTAAGGGTTGATTAATGAAGCATCTTTAGGTGCTAAAATTACAGCATGAAAAATTTGATCCCAGTTAACGAAGAACAAACAAAAAATAATGATAACTACAAACGCAAAATTTGAAAATACACCTTGAATAAACTCAGTAATTAAAACAGCAATTTGTCCGCCGGAAAAGACAAAATAAAGAGAGATCAATAAAATTACGGCCATAACTATGGGGAATGTTGATATTTGAATTCCCGCTATCTTAAAATAAAGCGGTAATCCGCAGAAGTAAATAAAAAACCTTGCACTTACTGCCGGGAAAATTCCAAAGTTTAATAAACCGGAAACAAAGGCTAAAATTCCCGCAAAGATCCTGAATTTTTTGTTGTACCGCATTTCTAAAAATTGTGCTATTGTTAGCGCTCTTGTCTGACGAAATCTGTAGAGGACCCATCCGGAGACAGTAATAACAATAAGTACAATTGCCATTGTAAACTGCCACCATTGAAGTGCAAAACCGGCAACATAGTTAATTTCCCACTGACCGACAATTGTAATAGCTCCAACGAAAGCCATCCCCTGCGAAACTGTAATCATATATCTGCCGGCAGACCTTCCAGCTGACAAGAAATCGGCAACGCTCTGAACCAAGTTTTTACTTAAACGAACAACTAAAATCAGTCCTATAATGCAGACAACAACAATTAACCAGTCAAGCGGGGCTAAATTCATAAAAACCCTTTAAGTAGTTTAGAGAAAAGATTTTTTAATTAAAATTTATATTATAAATAATATTTTATTTTACTTCTGCTTTTAAAATTTAAATTTATTACTAAGTGAAATAATTAAAACAATTTATTTTATGAATAATATTAAGAGCTACATATGAAGTTTTTATTTTATAATAAAATAAACTATCGGTTTATTTAGCTTGGATTAGGATTTTTAAAAATTAATTTGCTATGTTTAGCTAAAAATAAAAATTATTTTCAATAAAACCAATATAGATTATTTTTTAATAAAATAAACCATTAATTTTAAAGAATTTTTCACGTACTTCTAAAAACCTATTTTAAATGTAGCTAATAAATTATATCAGATAAAAAAATTAAAAATGAAATCTTTACTATTTGTACTCATAATTTTATCTACAAATCCTATAAAAGCAATTGGAATGAAATCAAAAAGTGCATTAAAATTAATTCCCATGCCTGACAAAGTAGTAATAACTAAAGGGAATTTTCTTCTCTCAAATAAGACAAACGTCATTAGTTACGGAGACACTCTTAAAAATTATTTTTGCCTGGAAATAAATAAATTTGCCGGAATAAATCTTAAGCCAAAAAATAGCTCTTCATCAAATAATGAAATAATAATTAAGATAGACACTAACCTGAATAAATCCAATAAAGAATTATATACACTAACAATCTCCGGAAATAAAGTTGTTCTTGCAGCTCCTTTTGAAGAAGGTATCTTCAGAGGAATGCAGACAATCTTTCAGTTGATCCCTGCATCAGTAAAAATAAAGAGGAACGGAGAACCGGTAAAGATTTCATGCTGTAATATTATCGATGAGCCGAGATTTTCATGGCGCGGTCTTAATCTTGACTGCGCCCGGCATTTTATGACTAAGGACTTTATAAAAAGATATATAGATATTTTAGCATATTATAAATTCAATGTATTGCATTTACATCTTACGGATGACCAAGGCTGGAGAATTCAAATAAAAAAATATCCAAGACTAACTAGTATTGGTGCCTGGCGAAAGGAAGCAAACGGCACAATTTACGGCGGTTTTTATACTCAAAACGATATTAAAGAAATTGTTGCGTACGCCAAAAGCAGGTTTATAACAGTTGTTCCCGAAATAGAAATGCCGGGACACTGCACTGCTGCACTTGCAGCATACCCGGAATTCTCCTGCACCGGTGGTCCATTTCAAGTAGCAAATACATGGGGAGTATTTAAAGACATTTACTGCCCGGCAAATGATTCCACTTTTATTTTTCTTGAAAATATTCTGGATGAAGTAATTAAATTATTTCCTGGTAAATATATTCATATTGGTGGAGATGAGGTACCTAAAGACAGATGGAAAGAGTCTAAAAGCTGTCAGGCATTAATAAAAAAATTAGGATTGAAAGATGAAGAAGGACTTCAGAGTTATTTTATAAAACGAATCTCCAAATTTCTTAATTCAAAAGGCAAACAAGTAATAGGATGGGATGAAATTCTTCAAGGAGGATTAGCGCCGAATACGATAGTCGAGTCTTGGCAAGGTATGCAGGGAGCAATTAAAGCAGCTAATCTTGGACATTATGTAATATGCTCTCCCGCAGCATATACGTATTTTAATTCCAGTACGGAGGACCTCAATTTGAGAGTTGCATATTCATTTAATCCCATTCCCAAAGATCTCCCCATAGATGAAAGGAAATATATTTTAGGTGGTGAAGCAAGTTTATGGTCGGAACATGCACCGCAGGATAGAGTTGATTATCAATTATTTCCAAGATTGCTGGCTTTGTCCGAAGTTCTATGGACAGATCCTAAAGATAAAAATTATGATGCCTTTCATGCACGAGTAGAAAAAGCTTATAATGATCTTACCGCACTCGGTATAAATTACGGACCGGAAACTAAAGCTATCTCTTTTACCACTTCCTACAACAAAGCTAAAAAAGAATTTAAAGTAGTTATTATTCCCGGTCAAAAAGTCTTAACAATTCGTTATACAAAAAACGGTAAAGAACCGGATTCCGTATCACAGGTTTATAAAAAGCCTATAATAATAGACAGCACTATTAATTTGAAAATTGCTGCGTTTCATGACGACCATTTTGTTGGGAAAAAAATAAATTTATCATTTGATTTTAATAAGGAACTAAATTCAAGGATAACTATCTTAAACAAATATGATGAAAGATACAGAGCAGGCGGGCCTGATGCCTTGGTTGACGGAATAAGAGGAACAAATAACTTTCACGATGGTCTATGGCAGGGATACGACGGAGAAAATTTTGAAGGAATAATTGATCTGGGTAAAGTTGAAAAGATATCAAAAGTGATTCCCAGGTTTATGCTAGATTCGAACTCGTGGATATTTCTTCCTGTTAAAGTTGAAATATCATTATCTAAAGATAGCATCCATTATTTCGATGAAAAGACTATTTTGAATAATGTGCCGCAAAAGAATTCCGAAATTATATTAAAAGATTTTAAAGCTGAATTTAAAAACCAAAAAGCGCGCTATATAAAGGTAAAAGCGATAAGCATAAAAAAATGTCCGCCTTGGCATCCCGGCGCCGGTCAGAATGCCTGGTTATTTATTGATGAGATTGAAGTTGAGTAATAAAAATTTTTTTACACATTACTTTTTAGATATGTTTTTTTTAATCAATTGAGATAAAATGAATACTGAAGAAAAAAAAGAATCATTGCACGCCGGGGCAGTTGAAATTGAAAAAGCAATAAAAGAATACTATCCGGAAACTGATCCGCTAGTGTTACAAAAAATTGAACATTGGCAAAATTTAAAATTCGGTTTATTAATGCATTGGGCGCCTTCAAGTCAATGGGGCATTGTAGAATCATGGTCCCTTTGTTCCGAAGATGAAGAATGGTGTAAAAGGAAGATTGAAGATTATACCGAATATAAAAGACAATACGAAGATCTGAAGAAAACTTTTAACCCTGTTAATTTTAATCCCGCAAAATGGGCAAAAGCAGCCAAAGACGCCGGTATGAAGTATGTTGTCTTTACTACAAAACACCATGACGGCTTCTGCATGTTTGATTCCAATTATACAAACTATAAAATAACAGATGAAGAATGTCCGTTCCATTCAAATCCTAAAGCAAACATTGCAAAGGAAATTTTTAAGGAGTTTAGGAAAAAAGATTTTATGATCGGTACATATTTTTCAAAACCGGATTGGCACTCAGATTATTTTTGGTGGAAACGGTTTGCAACCCCCGATCGAAATACTAATTACGATATAAAAAAATATCCCGAACGCTGGCAGAAATTTGTTGAATTCACTCATAACCAGATTGATGAATTGATGAGCGATTACGGCAAGATAGATATTTTATGGCTGGACGGCTGCTGGGTTCGTCATTATTCTGAAAAGGAATTGAAAAAAGAAAGGGAAAACGCAAACTATAATATTTACAGAATTCAGAACCAGGATATTGATATGCCTTTGATTGCAAAAAAATCAAGAGAGAAACAGCCTGGATTGATAGTAGTAGATCGTGCCGTTCCCGGCTTACAGCAAAATTATTTAACACCCGAAAATCAAGTGCCGGATAGGACACTTCCCTACCCCTGGGAAACATGTATGCCCATTACTCCAAGCTGGTCATACGAGCCGGGATTGAAATATAAACCTGCTAGAAAATTAATTCATCTTTTCGTCGATATAGTTGCAAAGGGAGGAAATTTTCTACTTAACATTGCCCCTACAGCCGATGGAGATTATGAAGCCGAAGCGTACGACCGTTTGAAAGAAATTGGTAAATGGATGAAGATAAACAGCGAGGCAATTTATAATTCACATCCTCTATATCCTTATAAAGAGGGAAAATTATGTTTTACTAAATTGAGCGATGATACGGTTTATGCAATTTATCTTTCGGATGAAGGTGAAGTTAATTTCCCTTCAAAATTAAATCTTGGAGAAACAATTCAGCTTCCTACAAATGTAGCCGAAATCCTAGGTACAAAAATTAAAATTAATGTAACGAAACACGGAAGAAATTCGGAAATTAATTTTCCCAAAAACATTCTTAAGAACGTTCCGAATAAATATGCGTGGGTACTAAAGTTTTCAGTTTTAAATAAGTAATCATATCAAACTAAAAGTGTTGTAAAATGAATAAGAAAAAAATAGTTTTTACCTTTTGCCTCATAGTCTTGTTCGGGTTTACTTCCTTTCCACAGAAAAAATATGAGTACACAAAGGTAAAAGACCCTTTGGTAGAGAAAAAGCTTGAGCAGTGGCAGGGTTTAAAATTTGGTTTAATGATGCACTGGGGACTTTATTCGGAGTGGGGTGTAATGGAATCATGGACAATTTGTTCCGAAGATTGGATAAAAAGAAGAATTAAAAACTATGATGAATATAAATTAAAATACGATGGACTTATAAAAACTTTTAATCCCGTTGACTTTAACCCTGTAAAATGGGCAAATGCTGCAAAAAATGCCGGAATGAGATACGTAGTATTTACTACAAAACATCATGATGGTTTTTGTATGTTTGATACAAAGCAGACAGATTTTAAAGTAACATCTAAAGAGTGCCCTTTTCATACCAACCCGAAAGCAAATATAACAAAAGCTATATTTAATGCTTTCCGAAAAAAAGATTTTATGATCGGAGCTTATTTTTCTAAAGCAGATTGGCACAGTAACTATTACTGGTGGCGTAATTTTGCAACACCGGATAGAAATGTAAATTATGATATCAAAAAATATCCCGATCGCTGGCAGAAGTTTGTACAGTTTACTCATAATCAGATTGATGAGTTGATGACCGGTTACGGAAGGATAGATATACTCTGGCTCGATGCAGGCTGGGTTCGTCATTATACGGAAGAACAACTTGAAGCGATAAGGAAAAAGCATGATTTCAATGCTTATCGAATCCAGAATCAAGATATAGACATTGCTTCTATTGTTAAAGACGCACGAGCCAAACAACCGGGCTTAATTGTAGTTGACCGCACTGTATCGGGTCCTTATGAAAATTATCTTACGCCCGAAAATACGGTCCCTAAAACAGTTCTACCCTTCCCATGGGAAACATGTATGCCTATGAGTAACAGCTGGGCATACAGCCCTCACGCTCATTATAAATCGACATGGAAATTAATTCATCTTCTTGTAAACATAGTTTCCAAAGGCGGAAATTTTCTGTTGGATGTTGGTCCGGACGGGAAAGGTGATATTGACAGCACTGCATATGATAGGCTCAAAGAAATCGGTAAGTGGATGAAAGTAAATAACCAAGCAATTTATTACACACACCCGGTTGAACCTTATGAGGATGGAAAAGTTCGTTTTACTCAACTGAAAGACGGAACAACTTTCGCAATTTATCTTGCAGATAAAGACGAGAATACTATACCGCAAAAAATTATTCTAACAAAATATTGTCCTTCGGTAAATTCTAAAATAGAATTACTGGGGACAAATGGAAAATTAAGTTGGCAAAAAACAAGGTCCGGATGCATAATTGAAATCCCCGAAGCTGTTAGGAAAGATATTAGAAGTAAGTATGCATGGACTTTGAAAATAACTCAACAATAAAAACGGGAAAAATATTATTTATTTTTAATTACTTGTGAGATATGAAATCTTTAACGCTATTTGTTTTTACTTTATTATTCATTTGCCAGGCCGCAGCTCAGAATAAACCCGAGGGCAATTTTGTTATAATTAATCCGGGAGATACACCGGCACAGATTATCCGGAAAGCGGCAAATGTTACTCCTTCAGAACGCCAGTACAATTGGCAAAGAATGGAATTTATTGCATTTGTTCATTTCGGCATAAATACTTTTGCTAATTTGGAATGGGGACATAAGAATATGGATATAAACAAGTTTAACCCTAAAGATATAAATGTTAACCAGTGGGTAAAAGTATTAAAAGCAGCAGGGATGAAGGAAATAATTCTTACGGCAAAACATCATGACGGATTTTGTTTGTGGCCTACAAAATTCAACAATTACAATATTTCCGATACACCATTTGAAAACGGTAAAGGCGATATCGTTAGAGATTTATCCAGAGCTTGCCATAAATTTGGACTTAAATTCGGCATTTATTTATCACCATGGGATATGCATTCAAAAACTTACGGCACTCCTGCATACAATACATACTTTGAAAATCTATTAACGGAACTTTTAACTAACTATGGAAAAATTTCAGAGGTATGGTTTGACGGTGCAAATGGCGAGGGACCTAAAGGTAAAAAGCAGATTTATGATTGGCACGCTTATTACAAACTTATTCGCAAGCTTCAACCGGATGCGGTAATATCAACAATGGGGCCGGATGTCCGCTGGGTTGGAACCGAATCCGGCTATGGAAGGAAAACAGAATGGAGCGTTCTGCCTGGCTCTAGCAGCAGCCTTAAAAAGATTGCCTCCGGCTCGCAGCAAAAAGTATTGGATAATGCTTTTATTCCTAAAGATTTAACAAGTGAAGATTTAGGCAGCAGAAATAAAATCCTGCATGCAAAAAGTTTAATCTGGTACCCGGCAGAAGTTGATGTTTCTATACGGCCGGGATGGTTTTATCATAAAAGTCAGGATGAACTCGTTAAGTCGCCTTACAAGCTTGTTGATATATACTATAACTCGGTTGGTTTAAATGATGTTCTTCTGCTTAATGTTCCTCCTGATAAAAAAGGTTTAATTACGAAATACGATATTAAAAGTCTGAAGGGAATGCGCTATTTACTTAATGAAACTTTTAAAACAAATTTAGCGGCAAATGCTTCTGCAAAAGCTTCTAATGAAAAAAAAGGGCACGAAGCGAAGTACATATTGGATAATAATTACAAAACATATTGGACTACAAGTGATACTACCAGTACCGGCAATATAGAAGTAAATCTAGGCAGCAAAAAATCTTTTAACCGGGCAATGCTGCAGGAAAATATTATGGTTGGACAGAGAATAGAAAAATTCCATCTTGAATATTGGAACGGGCATCAATGGAAATATTTTACCGGAGCTTCAACCATTGGTTATAAAAGATTACTTAGATTTCCCGTTGTTACTACAAATAAAGTAAGAATTGTTATAGATCAATGCCGTACTAACCCGACTCTTTCATCATTCGGCTTGTATATGGCTCCTCCTAAAGTTAATTTTATACCGGATGGAGGGGACTTTGCAGACAACATTCAATTTAAGTTATCTTGTGATAGAAATGATACAAAAATCTACTACACCCTTGACGGAAGTATACCTGATACAAATTCACTGAAGTATACAGGTGACAATATCCATTTAATAAAGACAACAACAGTAACAGCAATTGCAATTTCAAGTAATGGGGTAAAAAGTCTTCCCGTAAAAGCAAGTTTTAATAAAGCTAAATATAAAATCAAATATAATTCTTCCTATTCTCAAAAATACCCCGGAAAAGGAAGTTATACTTTAATTGACGGAGTTAAAGGCAGCATAAATTATAATGATGGGAAATGGCAGGGATTTAACGGCACTAACTTAGATGTTGTAATTGATTTGGGAAAATTAAAAAAGATAAAAGAAATTTCTGCTTCCTTTTTAAGCGATGTAAACTCATTTATTTTTCTGCCGAAGTTAGTTGAATATTCATTTTCTAATAACGGAAAAAATTTTAAAAGCTTAAGTGAATTAAAAAACAAGATTCCAGAGAAACATACAGAAGCATTTATCCATACATTTGATTTAAAAGTTAAAAATATTAAAGCAAGATTCATTCATATAAAAGCCGAAAACATCGGAGTCTGCCCTCCGTGGCATAAGGGAGCAGGCGAAAAAGCATGGTTATTCTGCGATGAAATCAGCATAAATTAAATTTTCTTATTTAACTTTGATTTCGTAACATCTTATAAAAATAAAGGAACAGATAGGAGAATAAATAAAAATTGAAATATATCCATACAATATTTTTGTTCATATTTGCATGCAATATTTTGTTATTTGCACAGCCGTTAAATAATTCCGATGTTAAAGTAATTATGGATACAACTATCTTTCCTTTAGGTTCATTGGGCTCTTGTCATGCCAGTACAATTGTTGAGACAACACCAGGAACTTTTATATCAGCATGGTTCGCCGGTTCGCATGAAGGCGCCGATAATGTCGGCATATGGTCTTCAACATTTCGTAAAAATGAATGGACAAAACCGGTTGAACTTGCCGTAGGAAAAGATTCTTCAGGCAGGCAGCTTCCCTGCTGGAATCCTGTTATCTTTAAGACTAGGAATAATAAACTCATTTTATTTTATAAAGTTGGGATTAATACACGACAGTGGTGGGGAAATTTTATTTGCTCTTATAACAACGGAAAAAGCTGGACACAACCAAAAAAATTACCTGCCGGCTTCTTAGGCCCGATTAAAGACAAACCGATAGAACTTTCAAACGGAAATATTTTATGCCCCTCAAGTACGGAAGGAATGGATGGTAAATGGACAATTCATCTTGAAATTACAAATGAAGCACTTTCTAAATGGGAAAAAATTGAAATTCCAATGGACAGCACAATAGGTGTTATTCAGCCAACCATCCTTAAACATACGGATGGAAGATTGCAGATGCTTTGCCGCAGTAGACAAAATTTTATTTATCAAACGTGGTCTAAAGACAACGGATTACATTGGAGCAAACTTGAAAAAACTAATCTGCCAAATCCTAATTCCGGAATTGATGCTGTTACCTTGAATAACGGAAATTTTGTTTTAGTTTATAATCCCTTACATCACGGTCGGGAATGGTTTAATGGCCGCAATATTCTTAATGTAGCAATTTCCAAAGACGGCGAGCATTGGAAAGATATTTATCAACTTGAAAATCATAAAAAGGGTAAATATAGTTATCCGGCAGTTATTGAAGGTTCGGATAAACTAATTCATATTACATATACAGATGATAGAAAATCAATCAAATATGTTGTTCTAAAAATCAATTAAAACTATTATTCGTTAATGAATTCCTAATTAAAATAACAGTTGTGCTTAAAGGTCCTTGTGCACCGATAACCAATGATTGTTCAATATCTGCTGTCTTAGACGGTCCGGAAATAAAGACACCATAACTATTATCCTTTAAGACAATTTGCTCATAAGCTTCGTGCATATTTTCAACTATCTTATTTTCCCTTAACAATAAAAAAAGATGTTTAGTGATAAACGGGATGACAAGCTGCGGCAGACTATTACCCGGAATCCAGACAGCACCATTTTCTGCGACACCAAACTGCCCCATTAAAATAACTGCATCCAATTCATTCAATGATTTGGCCGAAGTTTCTTCGTTCAAATTTATTGTTCCGTATTTAAATTCATCAACTAAAGAAATAACGTTTCCAGATTCTTTCAGCAAGCTTTCAATTATTGCAGCGGCTTCATTCAAACCGTTTGTAATAATAACTTTTCCACCGGCAGCTTCGGAATTCTTTGTAAATGCTTCAAATAAATTTTCCACACTGCTAAAATCATTTTTATTTATTTTCGGAAGTTCAACTGCGATTGGTTTATTACTTCTTATTCTATTTATAATATTTTCCTTGCTCATTGCATCCTGTTCTTTTTATACCATTGCAGAAAAGTATATTCAGGCACTGCAGGTAATTTCCTTTTTCTACTCCATGCTTTTATTAATTTACTCTTTAGAAAAGATGGCAATATCCGCAAAGTTAAATTGAGAATCCTGCTGCTAATTTTAAATAATAAAGGATGATAAAAAACAAAACCGGAAACCGCCATAATTATTTTCTTAAATCTATTTTGATTCACCTTCTTCGTAATAACCTGCCGCCATTTGTACAACTGCGTATGAATATCAATTTTAACCGGACAAACGTTGGAACATGAGCCGCATAACGAAGAAGCAAACGGCAGTGAATAATAATCATTCAAATTAATTCCGGGAGATAAAATAGAGCCAATCGGGCCGGGAATAGTTGAGCCGTAGCTGTGCCCGCCGCTCCTTCTGTACACCGGGCATGTATTCATGCATGCACCGCAGCGGATACATTTTAGTGAATTTCGAAAATCGGTTCTTCCCAGTTGAGCCGAACGTCCATTGTCTACAATTATAATATGAAATTCGCCGCCGAGTTTTGGTGAACGATAATGAGAAGTATAAGAAGTAATTGCCTGGCCTGTTGCACTTCGTGCAAGCAGTCTTAGAAATACCGCAAGATGTTTTTGACCCGGAACTATTTTTTCGATACCCATACTCGCAATATGAAGCTTTGTCGAATGGACACCCATATCGGCATTACCTTCATTTGTACAAACTACAACTGTTCCGGATTCCGCAACAGCAAAATTAACTCCGGTAAGAGCAGCATCTGCATCCAGAAATTTTTGTCTTAGATGTTTACGTGCGGCTCTTGCTAAATACATTTCATCACCGCCCGACAATTCCGTATTAAGATGTAAATGGAACAGTTTATCTATTTCTTCTCTTTTTTTATGAATGGCCGGCATAACAATATGGCTGGGAGGCTCCTTTGCCAACTGAACAATTCGTTCACCCAAATCGGTATCTACCACTTCTATACCTTTGGCTTCAAGGTAATGATTTAACCCGCATTCTTCAGTCAACATCGATTTGCTTTTTACAATTTTTTCGGCTTTATGCCGTGTAAGAATTTCGAAGACAATTTTATTGTGTTCTTCCGCATTTTCAGCCCAGTGTACTATAGCACCATTCTTTGTTGCTTGAATTTCAAATTCCAATAGATATTCATCTAACCTTGAAAGAGTATGAGCTTTTATTTCCGATGCTAGATTTCTTAGTTCTTCCCATCCTTTAACAGTTGATGCTGCTTTATCGCGCTTTTGCCTGACCAGCCAGAGAGATTTATCATGCCAGTTAACATGGTCTTCATCTTGATTAAATATTTCCGCAGCCTTTGCGTGATCTATCATTTTTCACTATTATTTAAAATTTCGGTTATATGCTTAATTTTTATCTGCAGATTTTGTTTTTTTATTATTCCTTCAAGATGCATAAGACACGACATATCTGTTGCTGTAATTACTTCCGCCTGATGGTTCATATGGTCGTTTATTCTATCGACTCCCATTTTAACAGAAACAGCTTCTTCAGTTACAGCAAATGTTCCTCCAAAACCGCAGCATTCATCTTCCCTATCCAGTTTAACAAGCTGAATTCCTTTTACATTCTCTAAAAGCTTTTTCGTTATGGAATAATTATCTGTAATCAGCTCACTTGGCCTGCCTATGTTTAATCCGCGCAATCCGTGACAGCTTTGATGCAATCCAACTTTGTAAGGATAATACGAATTGAAATCATCTTTCCCGAGTATTTTAACGAGAAATTCTGAAATCTCAAATATTGATGCACGGACTTTTTTCACTTCTTCATTCTGTTCAATAATATCGTAATGTTTTTTTACATGATAAACGCAGCTGCCGGAAGGTGCAACTATGTAATCGAAACGTTGAAAATTTTTTACAAAAAGCCGGTAGGTTTTAACAGCATCTTTTTCAAAGCCGGAATTTGCCATTGGCTGACCGCAGCATGTTTGATTAATCGGGTATTCAACTTTCAACCCCTGCTTTTCAAGAAGTTCGAGGGAAGCAATTCCTACTTGAGGATAAAACTGATTGACGTAACACGGTATAAATAATCCTATTAACATTATTTTTTTTGAATAAATTTATTCTGTACCGGATAATGCCCTATCCAGGTGGACATATCCGCCGTCAACGAAAATCCATTGTCCAGTAATGTGCGAAGCTTGCTCGGAAATCAGATAAATAACCATAGAAGCAATTTCATCAGAAGTTGTCATTCTATTTCCGAGAGGAATATTTTTTGTGATTTTTTTTAATTTTTCTTCGGGATCGGGAAAAGTGTTTATCCATTTTTTATAAAGAGGGGTCATCACTTCTGCAGGAATAACGGCATTCACCCGTACTCCGTATTTAAGAAGCTCAACAGCCCATTCGCGGGTTAACGCTAACTGAGCACCTTTTGAAGCGGCGTATCCGGATGTGTTACCTTGACCAGTAACAGCTGTTTTAGAACTAATATTTACAATTGCTCCTTTGGATTTTTTCAATTCATTCAGACTATAATGCGCCAGGTAATAATAATGATATAAATTATTAACCAGTGAACCGAGAAATTTTTCCGGACTTCCTTGTTCAAGTCCGACAGAATCATTCGCGCCGGCATTGTTAACCAGAGCATCGATACGACCGTATTTTTTTAAAGTTTCATTTACCACTAATTGACAGCTCTCTTTTGTACCAAGTTCTATTTCAATAAAGAAAGCTTCTCTTCCTTTGTCTTTTAATTCTTTTAAAAGACTTATTCCGGTTTCATGGTTTCTACCGGCAATTACGGGAATTGCACCTTCATCCGAAGCTAATCTTGTAATACCTTCGCCGATTCCTTTTGAACCGCCCGTTATTATTATCACTTTTTCTTTAAGATTAAGATCCATATTGTTTTTTAATTAATGTTATAAAATATACGTGCGTTCCCTCCGAAAATTTTTTCTCTATTTTCCAAAGTTGTGTTTAGTAAATAATTTAAAATAAGATTTTTTACCCGGCTATATGATCCGGCTAGTAAACAGACCGGCCAGTCTGAGCCGAATAAAAGCCTGTCATAACCAAATGCATTAAACACAACGTCTAGGAAAGGATAAATATCTTCTTGTTTCCAATTTTTATGATCGGCTTCCGTTATTAAACCGGATAATTTACAATAAACATTTTTATTTGAAGCGAGTTCTTTAATTCCGGCTGCCCAAGGTTCAAATATGCCATCTTTAATATTAGGCTTTGCAATATGATCAAGGATGAACTTTTGTTCGGGATGCTTTTCGGAAACTTTAATAGCAGAAGGAAGTTGTTTTGGATAAATAAGAATATCGTATGTAAAATTAAAGCTTTTAAGAAAATTGATACCTCTCATAAAACCTTCCCCCAGCATAAAGTTTTCATCCGGTTCAGCCTGAACAATATGCCGGAAACCTTTTAACTTTTTATAATGTGAGAAGTGTTCGATTCTACTATCAGCATTTTTGTCTTTTAAGTTTACCCATCCAACGACACCTAATATCCAAGGATTTTTTTCAGCCAGCCCGAGAATAAAATTTGTCTCTTCCTCAGATTGGTCAGCCTGCACTGCAACTGTGCCGTCAATATTATTTTTTTTTAACAAAGGGAATAAATCTTCCGGCAGAAAATTTTTTCTCAGCATTTTCATACTATCATCAATCCATGAATCTTTAACAGGACTATAAATCCAAAAATGTTGATGTGCATCTATATTCATTAGGAATTCCAAGCTCTTACTTTTTGAACAGCAGTACCTAATCCGTCAATCCCTAATTCAACAACATCTCCGGGGATTAAATACCTATTAGGTTTTAAACCGAGACCAACACCCGAAGGTGTACCGGTGGAAATTATATCTCCGGGTACCAGGCTCATAAATTGGCTGATGTAACTTATAAGAATCGGGATATTAAAAATAAGATCGGAAGTATTTGAAGACTGCATCAGCTTGCCGTTCAACTTTAGCCATAAATTTAAATTATGAGGATCATGTATTTCATCCTTTGTTACCAAAAAAGGACCAATAGGTGCAAAAGTATCCGCACTTTTTCCTTTAACCCATTGCCCGCTCCGCTCCAGCTGAAACTCTCTTTCGCTGATATCATTATGCAATGCATAACCGGCAACATAATTGAGAGCATCAGAAACTTCAACGTACGATGCTCGTTTCCCAATAATAACTGCAAGCTCTACTTCCCAATCGGTTTTTTGGCTGTCTTTCGGAATTACAATATCGTCATTCGGACCGGATAATGCCGAAGGAGCTTTGAAAAAAATTATTGGTTCGGAAGGAATATCCGCATTGCTTTCGGCAGCATGTTTTGCATAATTTAGTCCGACACAAATAATTTTAGAAGGCTTATAAACAGGGGGCCCTATTCTTACATTATTATTTACAATTGGTAATTTATCTGCATTGGTTTTAACCCAATCATTTAGTTTAGTAATACCATCGTCTTCAAAAAAGGATTCATCATAATCTTTTATAAAAGAACTTACATCTCTTTTTGTTTCGTCACTTAAAACAATACCGGGACGTTCATTTCCAGGGTTACCATATCTAAATAATTTCATTTTATATTTCCTTAATTAAGAATTTAATTTTATAAAACCGCCGTCAATTGGGAAATTAGTTCCAGTTATAAAACCCGCACTTTCTGAACATAGGTATAGTGCAAGTTCAGCTACTTCTTCGGGCTTACCCATTCTTCCAATTGGCTGAGTTTTGGATAATTTTTCAAAAATCTCTTTTTCTTTTCCAGGATAATTTTTAGAAATAAATCCATCAACAAAAGGAGTATGAATTCTTGCAGGCGAGATAGAATTACATCTGATATTGTAATCAATAAAATCTTTTGCAACAGAATAAGTCATTGCAAGCACCGCTCCTTTTGTCATTGAATATGCAAATCTATCCGATATACCGACTACCGAAGCTATTGAAGCCATGTTAACAATACAGCCTCCATTACTTTTTTTCATATATGGAATAACTGCGTGAAGACAATTGTAAACTCCCTTAACATTTATTCTGTATAAACTATCAAGATCTTCTTCATTAGTATTTTCTGCATTTCCCACATGAGCAACACCGGCATTATTAATAAGGATGTCTATCGTGCCGCCTGCGGCGATTTCGTCCACAATTTTGTTTACCTCACTTTGAACCGATACATCGCAAAAATGAAATTCGGCTTCGTGTTTATTGCTTTTTATTTCATTAACTACTTCATCGCCTAATTTTTTATTGTAGTCAAGTAAATGAACAAATGCACCTGCTTCTGCAAATTTTTTTGAAATTGCTTCTCCAATTCCGCTTGCTCCGCCGGTTATTATTGCTGTTTTATTTTTAATTACAAAGTTTACCATAATTATATAATAGTTTAATTTAAAAAATTTTTATTCCCGCCAGGCTTCACCTTCGGGATAAGTATATTTGCTTAAGCTTTCAGCTTTCATTGTAATACTGTAACCAGGTGCAGTCGGCGGAAAGTAAGCACTATTTTTTACAATCACCGGATCTACAAAGTGTTCATGAAGATGATCAACATACTCAATTACGCGGTTCTCAAGAGAGCCGCTTATACATATATAATCTATCATTGAAAGGTGCTGAACGTACTCACATAATCCGACACCGCCAGCATGAGGGCAAACCGGTATATTATACTTCGCTGCCATCAGAAGCACAGCAAGAATTTCGTTTACTCCACCGATGCGGCAACTGTCTATCTGACAAATATCAATCGCACCGGATGTGATTAATTGTTTAAAGACTACCCTGTTTTGACAATGCTCTCCAGTTGCAACTTTTATTGGCCATATTGCTTCTGCAATTTTTTTATGACCGAGAATGTCATCCGGGCTAGTTGGTTCTTCAATCCAGAATGGATTGAATTTCGCAAGTGCATTTATTTTTTCAATAGCTTCATTTACATCCCACTTTTGGTTTGCATCCATCATAAGTTTAACATCGTTGCCGATTTCTTCTCTTATTATTCCCGCTCTCCTGATATCATCATTTAAATTTGATCCGACTTTCATCTTAAGCATTTTCCAGCCGTCTTTTTTTGCTTTACGGCAAAGATTGCGAATCTTTTCTTCGCTATAACCCAACCACCCGGCAGAAGTCGTATAAGCCGGATACCCGTTCTCCATTAAATATTTAATTTTCTCTTGTTTAGATGAAGTTTGTTTATTAAGAATCTCCAATGCTTCTTTTTTAGTAATTGCATCTGTTATATAAGTAAAATCAATACAAGATATTAATTGTTCGGGCGTCATATCGGAAATTAATTTCCACAACGGTTTCTTTTCAATTTTAGCGTACAAGTCCCAAACGGCATTTACAATTGCGCCTGTAGCTAAATGAATTACACCCTTTTCGGGACCAAGCCACCTTAATTGGCTGTCGCCTGTAATCATTTTCCAGAAACCGGCCATATCATCTATGAAAGATTCAATTGACTTTCCGACTAACAAATAAGAAAGAGACTCAATTGCTTTAACACATATTTCATTTCCTCTTCCTATTGTGAAAGTAAGCCCGTGTCCTTCTATTCCCTCAGAATGATCTGTTTGTAAAATAACATAAGCTGCAGAATAATCCGGGTCAGGGTTCATTGCATCGGACCCGTCAAATGTTTTACTTGTAGGGAATCTAATATCCTTAGCTATAACTCTTTTAATTTTTGTAGTCATAAAATTATCTTAAACGGTTTAATATTTCTCTTACAATAATTTAATGAATTGCCGCGTCTTTTTAATTATACTAGTATAATCGGAAGATTTGGAATTTTCAATAACCGCACACACTTTTTGATCTCACATAAAATTCAAATCTATTAATAATTTTGTAAGATTCACAGCTTACTAAAATTATTTTTTGAAAATATACCAAATTACCGCATTAATATTATCACCTGTTACTACTCAAATTGCTTCTAAAATAAAACTAAGTAAAACAAAACTCCCGATTTATAATTAATTTTCTTTATAAAGATTGATGCCGGAAATGTGAAGTAATTGCTTAATAAAAGGTAAAAGAATTTTCTATGAACTATTTTAGAAGTTTTAGTAATTTCAGCACTAGAATTATTCATAAAAGCTAAAAATTAGGCTTATGTATTTTCTTTTAAAAAATAATCTATACCAAGAAATAGCGAAAATTAACATAAAATAATCATATTTGCTAATACCATTAAATTTGAATAAATACATCAATTATTAAATATTTTTCATCAATTATTGTTATTTACTATAAAAATACTAATAATTTTGTAAATATATTTTATTTTATGGTTTTTTAATTTATTTTATTATAAAATATTCTTCATTTTACTGTATTATCAAAGAACCGCTAATTATTAAAGAAAGAATTTGCAATGTTGAAAAAATTATTTTTTACATCTAGTTTTATCTTCATTTTATTTATTACGGCAGGTACTTTAAATAGTGCAAAAAATATATCAAAGAATAATAAAGTTGATTTAGAAAAGATTCTAAACAAATCCAAAATTACTGAAAAATTTCTGCTAGATTACGGTTGGAAGTTTCATTTAGGTAATGCTTGTTATATAAAAAAAGATTTCGGTTACGGCTCCAAAGAAACATTTGCAAAAGCTGGGGAATCCAGCGGGCCTGCACAAGGCGATTCATCTAGAACAGGCGGTTTCTTTGCCGATTCAACCTGGAGGACAGTAAATCTTCCCCATGATTGGGCAGTTGAATTGAACTTTGTGCATGTAGATAATAATACTTTAAATGACCATGGATATAAACCGCTCGGAAGGCAATTTCCGGGAACTTCAATCGGTTGGTATCGTAAATCATTTAATATTCCGATTTCCGCCGAAGGGAAAAAATTTTATATTAAGTTCGACGGTGTTTTTCGCGATTGTATGGTTTGGCTAAATGGTTATTTTTTAGGTAGAAATTTCAGCGGGTACAATGAATTTAATTTTGATGTTACTGATTACATCAAGTTTAAGAAAAGAAATGTGTTAGTTGTTAGGGTAAATGCAACTCAATCCGAAGGATGGTTTTACGAAGGTGCGGGAATATACCGTCATGTTTGGCTTCTGGAATATTCTCCCTTACATATTCCCTTATACGGCACTTATATAACAACAAATGTTTATAAAAGTTATGCTGATATTAAAATACAAACACAAATTTTAAATGAAAGTAAAAAGTTACAAACAGGTAAATTATATTCCATCATATTAGATAATACAGGAAAAGAAATTCAAAGCAGCGTAACAAATTTTACAGAATTGAAGAGTTATGGAAAGAAAATTATAAATCAAAATATAAAACTGAAAAATCCAATTCTGTGGTCGATTGATAAACCTTATCTTTACAAGGTTGTTCAAATCATACAGAGAGGTAATAAATTTGTAGATAGGAAAGAAACAAAAATCGGTATTCGTACAATAAGATTTGATAAAGACAAAGGTTTTTTTCTAAATGGGAAACGAGTAGAACTAAAAGGCACATGTAATCATCAAGATCATGCCGGCGTTGGAACAGCTTTACCCGACGGACTTCAATATTATAGAATAAGGAGACTAAAAGCATTCGGATGCAATGCAATTAGAACAAGCCATAATCCCCCTACTCCCGAATTACTTGATGCATGCGACAGTTTAGGTATGCTTGTAATGGATGAAAACCGTTATATGGGAGACACCAAAGAATACAAATCATTATTTGCAAATTTGATACTTCGCGATAGGAATCATCCGTCGGTAATAATTTGGTCTCTTGGTAACGAAGAATGGGAAATTCAAAATAATTACACCGGCAAAGGAATTGCCGAAACATTTATGAGAATTCAAAAGAATCTAGATCCCTCCAGGCTTTGTACTTACGCAGCTAATAACGGAGGTACTTTCAAAGGAATCAACAGCATTATTCCCGTTAGAGGATTTAATTATTATATAGGTGATATTGATAAATACAGAAAGGAACATCCCAATCAGCCGATATTAGGAAGTGAACAAGCCAGCACACTTTGCACAAGAGGTATTTACATTAACGATACGGTTAAAGGTTATGTAAATGACTACGATTTAGATGAACCCGGCTGGGGAAATACTGCTGAAGTGTGGTGGAATTTTTTTGATGCTAGAAAATGGCTTGCCGGAGGTTTTGTTTGGACGGGTTTCGATTACCGGGGTGAACCTACTCCTTATAGGTGGCCATGTATAAGTTCGCAGTTCGGTATTCTTGATGTATGCGGTTTTCCAAAAAATAATTTTTATTATTATAAATCATGGTGGACAAATAAGAATGTACTACATATTTTTCCGCATTGGAATTGGAAGGGAAAAGAAGGACAACCAATCAATGTTTGGTGTTTCAGCAACTGCGACAGTGTAGAACTTTTCTTAAACGGAAAAAGTCTTGGTACAAAAAAGATGGAACATGATTCTCATATTCAGTGGAAAGTAAATTATGTGCCGGGAACACTTCTAGCTCGAGGATGGAAAAACGGACAAATTTTAACTTCAAAAATTGAAACCACAGGTCGTCCCGTTGCAATAAAGTTAACTGCTGATCGTGCTGCTATAAAAGCTAATGGAGAGGACGTTTCAGTTGTAACGGTTACTGCAGTTGATTCAAAAGGCCGAGAAGTACCTACAGCAGATAATCTAATTCATTTTACAATAAAAGGTACTGGAAAAATAATCGGGGTTGGTAACGGCAATCCGAGCAGTCATGAAAAAGATAAATATATAGATGGGAATTATAAAAGGAAATTATTTAGCGGTAAATGTTCGGTTATTGTTTTATCCGCTCGGAAGCAAGGAGAAATAATATTAAGAGCTGCTTCAGAAAATTTAAAACCGGCTTTAATAAAAATAAAAGCGGAGAAATCTCCGCTTTTACCTATAATGTAAAATTTATTTTAGCAAAATCATCTTCTTAACAGTAAAGAAGTTTTTGCCGTTAACACCTGCGGCCTTAATAGAGTAGAAATATACTCCTGTTGATAAGTTTGAAGCATTCCACCTTATCTCATGTTCTCCGGCTCTTTTCATTCCGTTTACTAGCGTTGTTACCTTCTGACCTATCGAATTATATATTTCTATCTTAACCCGGCTTTCTTCAGGTAATGTATATGATATTAAAGTTGTCGGATTGAACGGGTTAGGATAATTTTGAGATAATTTATAACTCTTAATTGTATTACCGGAATTTTTTATACCGGTTACAGCTGAATAACCAAATGTAAAATCTCCTGTCATCGTGGTAGTAAAGACCAGTTCGTTTTTTGTTGAATCATAACTTGTAGCTAAAGGTACAAAATTACTGTCTTTACTTGTCCTGCCATATACTATTGTTTCTTTCGGATTTGTTACTGCCGGAAAATACTTAAGATTTACATGTACTTCTCCGGTGTAAGATGTTACTCCTAATAATTCAATTGTAAAATAACTTGGCAACATTACCGGAGCATTGGTGTTAAAAGTCGGGTTCAACGGTGCGTAATCATAGCTCGAAACATTTCCGGTAGCATATAACGAAGAAGTTATTTGAACAAATTTTATTGTTATGCCTGTAGTATCAGGACTATTAAATTTATAAGTATTCCCTTCCAGCAATTCCGTTATACTGGCTGTTGCTTTTGGTTTTTGGCTTGCCCAGGGAAATTTAAATACTCTGTATGATGTTTGTCCGGGAGATAAATGCATTTCAAGTGCTACGGAATTATCCGGATGAACTTCGGTAAATGTAGGTGCACCCATAGAACTGGCAGCACCCCATCCTATAATAGTATTGCCATTACTTAACCTTTGTACGGAACCCATTGCAAAATTATAGATATCGGGATTATGTCTATATTCCCAAACTAAAGTTGCAGTTTTATTTTGTTCGTCTAAATTATATTCAACTGCACGTGAGTATGGAGTTGGTAAATGCTGATTGCCGTTATCGAACAAAGTAATATCTCCATTCGGCAAAACATATACATCATGCTGATAGGAAAAATAATCTGGTGCATTTTCACTATGCTCATTTACAAATGTAAAATCATTTTGTTTTCCTCCCAAAAACCAATCAACATTTCCGGTCTGACGATCAATCTTAATAATGCTTGAAAGGTGTCTCATAGAGAAAAGTATATTGCCATCTTTATCAACATCAAAGGCATTTCCATGAATTAAATCAACAGTGTTGGCTGTTAAATCGGAATATGAATCAGTGTCCGGGATAGCATCCCAGCTACGCCATTGGAACACAACATTTTTTGATGCATCAAGTTCCTGAACTATTGCTCCAATTACAGTTGCGGTATCACTTCCGCCATATTGGCTCATGTCAACCGGTTCCGGATCAGACGCAAAAACCAAAGAGTGCCCGTTAGGTAAAAGGAGGAAATCATGTGTATCAGCAATATATCCGTTACCGCATTGAATGGTATCAATTGGTGTTAACGAAGTATCTAAAACTATCCACCTCACTGCAAAATATCCGTCAGCTAATGTTAAAATATCTGCATAAGATAATTCACCATTTGATTGAACTTTAAAGTCTAATGCAGGCCAATTGGTTCTTTTATATTTTTCTACTGTTCCATCATTATTCAAAATTATTATAAAATTTCCAATAGAATCATTCTGTGCAAAATGGCCATTATCATTATCTAAGAAAATTTTCCCGCTTGCAGGGTTATTTGAAGAATCAATAGTAAATGTTGGAAAATCTGCCGGAAGTGTATTCCCCTCTATAGAGTTAAAGTTATTTGATTTATACATTGTTCTTTTAATATTGCTATTGCCAATAACAGGACTTCCCTTTAATAATGATAGCGGATTTAGATTCATTCTTTTAGCAAGCGGTGTAGTTTTAAATTGAAATTCGACTTTTGAAAATCCGGTACCATTTACTGTTTTAATTCCCGGATTAACGGCAACATTAACTATTTCATTTGGTGAAAAAGGCGCCGAAGGGAAAAAAAGAATTGTTTTATTATCATCGGATAATTTTACCGTTCCCAAATGAACGCCGCTTTTTGAACCCACTACTGAAAATTCATTGGCAGATAAACTTGCAGGATTTATATCCGCACCTGACTTTAGAATAATATTAGTACTAAGAGACACTAGAGAAGAGTTATTCTTAGGTGAAATATATTCGAAAGTTTGTGAATATGTTAATACTGTACAAAGAAAAAATATAAAGAATAAAAAAAAGTATTTTGATGCTTTCATTAAATCTCCCTAGCTAAAAATGATTTAAAAACGATTTATCCAAGTAAATTTTATATAACGGGATTAAAACCTTGGAAGATGGGCTATTCGATTTGAAAACGAACGAGTTTTAAATAGTGTAACAACTTTTTCATTTAGATTAAGTTTGAATTATAAATTCATAGAAATTTACTAATTGACTACCAATCATTAGTAAATAGACAATATATTATTTATGATGGTTTAAATTATTTGAGTATACAACAGTTATAAATAAAAAATTATATAAGTAAATTTAATGGAATTTAATTGTGCTTCAAAATAAAAATTAAAATTTCTTCTTGATTGTATTAAAAAAAGAATTTAATTTATAAACTATCTTCGATGATGAAAAATTATTATATAAATTAACAATCGTCATCAAAGTTTTTGTAAGTCTTTATTTGCGGATAATCGAAAATCACTTAATATATAATCTCTGATTTTTACAACCGATATTTTTTTTAAATAAAATCAAGGTGTAAGAATGAAAAAGAAATTCTCAGATTTAAAAGCCATTTCTTTGACTTTTATTGTATTGATTCTTTGCTTAGGAATAAATCTGTTTAATTCTCAATCAGAATCAAACAATCAAAGTTCGGAAGTTATGCACACATATTTGATAAAAATACCTTTAGATGCCGGTATATGTCCTTATGCATTAGCATCAAAATCACATGGAAAGCTGCATATGATTAACAATTCCGAATGCACATGCCCGTTTTCAGAACATGCATCTTACATGACAACAAAATGCCGGGATATAAAATCCGTATTGGAATTAATACCTAGTTCATTACAAAAAGAAGTTGAAATAAGGATCATTGATAATAAAACTAATGAAAATAAGCCTAAATCGCTCGATAATCAGGTTCATATAGCGGGTTTGTAAAAAATATTCATTATTTCTTATTTTACTTTTAAAGATAAATTCTTTTATTTGATAGTTATTAAATAGATTTAAAAGCGGTCGGCGGCATATAGCTTTAATTTCTGTATAAATTAATACCTGGAGATATCAAAGGAAGAATTTCTACTACTTATTCTATTTTATGGGAGTATTCTATATAGAATGAATATATTTCCATGTAATCCCATTTCGAAATATCTTAATGCGCCTCTGCTTTAAACTTAAGCTTTTTTAGTAAATTCTAAGATTATAATACAAAAAAACATCATTTTCTCTAATACGAGAACGATATAATTCATTTCTCGGCAATGGAAACATTATATAAAAATATTGCTGAAATTCATTACAATTCTTTGGTTTACTTTTTGATGTTAACGGCTCGATATATTTTAATTACTTGCTTTTAAGTAAACAAATTGTTCGGGGTTAAGATGAAAATAAAATTACTATTGACGGCTTTTGTAATAATTCTTACTTCAACTATTGCATTTAGCCAAGATTATTATTTAGGGGTTGGAAACGGAACTGAACCTCAGGGTACATCATGTTCTTCATGTCATCAAGTTGGGAATATAGCCGAACCCATATATAATAGCTGGAAATTGACTAAACATGCGCAAGCTTATGATTCTTTAAAAAATATCTTAAGTTATTCATGCTTAAAATGTCATACAACCGGTTGGAATGATACAGTTACCAATTATGGTGCTGATGAATACGTAAAAGCAGATACTTCTGCCCCGCATGGTTATGTAATTACGGATTCGGTTAATTTCGCAAAAAAAGCAAATGTTCAATGCGAAGACTGCCATGGACCGCTTGGCACCCAAGATAATCAACTAAGTACGAATCACTGGCCGTTTATACAAGGGTATACTAATAAACCGAACTACTCCGCACAACTCTGCGGTGGATGTCATTCAGGGCATTTCCCGTATTATGAACAATGGTCATTATCCAAACACGCACAATCAACTTCAGGCTCTTGTGCTATTACTGTAGGAATTAAATCATGTACAAGATGTCATGTTGCTCAAAACTTTATAGCTTACATGAAAGATCCGTCTGCTTATAAAGATACAATTCTGGTTTCCGGAAATGATGTTCAACCACTTACATGCGTTGCTTGCCATGATCCTCATAGCGCAAAAAATCCCGGGCAATTAAGATTAGGAATTTCCGGTGCTAAAGTAATTTGCGATGTATGTCATTATTCTTCAATTAAATCCGTAGATATAACTTCAATACCTCATCAAACAACCGGACCATGCTTAAGCGGTGATACTTTGTTTGGATATAGATATCCCGGTAAAACATACATTAATTCTGCTCATACTTATGCCTGCACGGAACGATGTGTTAATTGCCATGTTAATATGACTCCAAATGCCGACGGCAGTAATAATACCGGGCATACTTTTGAACCTCGAGTACAAGCATGTGCGGGATGCCATTCGGATTATTACGCAACAGTAGATACAGCCGATCCGGCTAAAAGGTTTGACTATAGAGGAGTTCAAACAACGACTGACAGCTTAATGAACTTATTACAAACTAAATTGAATGATGCTTCAAGTTCGGACTCTTCCACTGCAGTATTTCAGGAAGCACAGTATAATTTACTTGCTGTTGAGGGCGAAGGTAGTAGAGGTATTCATAATACGAGATTGGTTCAAAAGCTGTTGAGAGATGCAATAGCTAGTTTTAAAACTACCGGAATTAAAAATGAGACTATAAATACACCGCAGAATTTTGAATTAAGTCAAAATTATCCGAATCCTTTCAATCCTGCAACAACAATTAAGTTTACAATTGCTAAAGCTGGAAATGTAAAAATAATTATATACGATGAAGTTGGAAGACAGGTCAAGACTCTAGTCAATTCATACTATTCACAAGGAAAATACAGTGTAGAATGGAATGCTACTTCCTTTGCTTCGGGTATATATTTCTACAGGCTGGTTACTGGTAATTTCAATGAAGTTAAAAAAATGATTCTTCTTAAATAATTTGTTCGGAGGAGAGTTCACAGTATCAGTATTAATCACAGTGAACTCTCTCCTTTTTCATACAAATTAAGTTAAATGATATATAAATAAACAGGAGGTATGATGTTCAAGAAAATTTTAGTTTTATCGGTATTTTTAGTAGCTCCTTTAATGCTGGCGGCAAATTCCGATTCTACAAGTACTCCGGAGCATGGTTTTGTCGGAACTAAAACATGCGGTATGTGCCATAGGAGTGCAAAGCAAGGCGAGCAGTACAAAATTTGGCAAAATAGCAAACATGCTCAGGCATATAAGACTTTGGAAACAGATGAAGCCAACAAATTGGCAAAAGCAAAAGGATTTACAACTCCTGCTGTAAAAACACCGGAATGTCTAAAATGCCATGCTATCGGTTACAATGTTAAGGCATCGTTATTAGGGCACAATTTTAAGGTTGAAGACGGAGTTCAGTGCGAAACATGCCATGGACCGGGTGCGGATTATAAAAGCTTAAGCATTATGAAAAACAAAGAAAAAGCTATTGCTAATGGTCTTCAAATTCATACCGACATGAAAACCTTTTGCGTAAAATGCCACAATTCCGAAAGCCCGACATGGAAAAAAGGCGAGACATTCGATGTGAAAGCAATGTGGGCTAAAATTAAGCATGATATACCTGCTTCTAAATAGCTAAATATTTTATGCCGAGTTTTACTTATATATTAAAGAAAATCAAAATGAAAAATATATTTATTGTTATTTGCTGTTTACTCTTTATTTCTTTTTCGATTTTTCCCCAGGAAGTAAATGTTAACGGGAACTTTTCATCTTCGGTTTATTCATTCCAAAGATTCGATACCGTTAACGTTTCTCAAAATTATTTAAGCTCATTCCAAATGTTGAATTTAAATATAAACAGGGGAAATTTTTCGTTAAGATCCAATATGAACCTTGAAGCTGATTTAGCGAGTAAATTGGATGGAAATCCGAGATTGAGATTTTATAATTTATATTTGGAAGCAAGAAACTTATTTGATATTGCAACATTAAAGCTCGGCAGACAACCTTTATTTAATAGTGTGGCCGGCGGATTATTCGACGGCCTCACTTTAGGTTTAAGAAAAGGAGAATATAAATTTTCAGCATATTACGGCGGTAATGTTCCTGCATACCAAAAACTTAAGTTGACTAGTAATTGGAATGATAATTTTATTCTCGGCGGTAAGTTTACAACAGATGTAATTCGAAATACACAGTTATCCTTAAGCTATATTGATAAAAACTTTAAACCTGAGCCTTATTGGGCAACAAGACTTGATGCAGCCTTGAATCCTATTCAAGTATTAATTGAAAACAATTCTTATCAATATCAATTTGCCTCTGCCGAAGTTTATTATGATCTTGAAAATTCATTCTCGGTAAATACCAGATACGATTATGATTTGAATTTTGACAAAACTTCCAAATTTGAGCTTGACGGAACTGTACCTGCAATTAAAGATTTTAATATCGATTTTTATTATAATTATCGGGCTCCGTTAATAAGCTACAATTCAATATTTTCCGTTTTTAATTACGGCAATACGCAGGAAATGGAAATAGGAGGAGATTACATATTAAATAAAGATTTTACTGTCTCCGGAAGATACGGAGATGTAATCTATAAAGATGCAAATTCCCAGCGGGTATCAATCGGTTTAACTACAAAATACGGAAGCTTTAACTATAGAAAAACATTCGGTTATGCCGGTGAATTAGATGCGTTATCTTTATATACCGCACACAGTTTTTTGAAAGGGCTGCTTACTCCTTCGGTTGGAATTTCATATACTAAATATAAATTATCCGAAGCTTCCGATGCTAATAATTTAACTACTATTTTAGCCGGAGTTAATGTTCGGCCTTTAGGATTACTCTCATTTGATATTCAAGGTCAGTATATGAATAATTCGATTTATAAGAATTACTACACGTTATTTTTAAAGCTCAATTACTGGTTTAATTCTAATTTTTAACTGATGTAATATGAAAATAAAATACCTTTACTTCTCAATTTTTTCAATACTTGCAGGCATTATTCTTTTTACTGCATTTTCGGCTAACAGTTCGCAAACGGATATGTCCGGAAATAAAGGGCTTATCAAATTTTCTCATAAAACTCATCAGGACGTAGGTGATTGTACAACATGCCACTCTAAAGTACAAAACAGTAAAACATTAGGGTCAATCACATTACCCAGTCATGATGATTGCTCAACCTGCCATGATGTTAGCGATGAGAAAAACTGTACAATGTGCCACTATAAAGATGTGTTTGAATCTTTAAAACTAAAAAAATCCGAATTAAAATTTGATCACAGTTTTCATCTGAATAAAGAAAAATTACAATGCACAACATGTCATAAAGGAATATTCAAGGTAGCTTATGCAGAAGATGCACCAAACGGATTTCCGAATATGGAAACTTGCTACTCATGCCACAATAATACAAAAGCAGCTCCAACTACATGCACTACGTGCCATGTAACAACGGTAAATCTAATTCCGCAATCTCACAAGAGTGAATCTTTTATTTCAACTCATAAATTTGCAGCAAGAGAATTGAATTCAAATTGTGCAATGTGCCACGACGATGCATCTTGCGAGGATTGCCATGCAGCTACAACTATGATTAAACCCGGTTACACTCCAAGCGATAAAAATCCGGCACAAGGATTTGCACCATACTCCCCTTCTTCATCTTCTAACGGAGTTAAGCAGCAAAAATTAACGCGGGTTCATTCACTTGATTATCGGTTTACCCACGGTATTGATGCAATGGGAAAAACAGCAGAGTGTCAGTCGTGTCATCAATTGAGTACATTTTGCACTACTTGCCATCAATCTAAAACAGGAGAAAATGCATTAGGAGGAATTGCACCGTTTTCACACTTAAAATCTAACTTTATGATTATAGGTGTTGGATCTGGCGGAGGTGAACATGCAAAACTTGCAAGAAGAGACATTGAAAGCTGTGCAGCTTGTCATGATGTTCAAGGCGGTGATCCGGTTTGTATAAAATGCCACACAGATCCTGACGGCATTCAAGGTACCAACCCTCAAACACATCCGGCAAATTACATGAAAGATGTTCATGGAGATTGGCATAACAGCGACGGCTCTATTTGTTTTAACTGTCATACTAATACACATCAAGCAGGAGTAGGTTTCTGCGGCTATTGTCATGGTTCTAATGCACACTGATAAATTAAGCCTAAGGCTTATAAATATGGAAACAAAAATGAAATATTATTTACTCAATATTCTTTTAGCTCTGACATTAGGAATCCTCGCAGCAGGTTGCAGCGATTTAAAAAATAATATTCCGGTAACTCCAAAATTATCTGCTCATCCGGACGGATTTGCAAATCCCGCTTCTTCCAGCTTCCACGGAAAATATATAAAAGAAAACAATTGGGATTTACAAACATGTCAAACATGCCATGCAGCCGATTTTACCGGGGGCACTACAGAGAAAAGCTGCTATTCATGTCATACAGAACAAAATGGTTCTTTAGCATGTAATACTTGCCATGGCGATCCGAACAATCCGGCAAGATTTGCTCCGCCAAGAACAATTAATGGAGATTCTTTAACTACAGTAGTGGGGGTCGGTGCACACACAAGCCATCTCTACACGGATTCTTTATCAAATAATGTTGAATGTGAAACTTGCCATAATGTCCCCTCCTCTGTTTTCTCAGCCGGACATTTGATTACACGGTCACACGCACCGGTAGAACTAAAAGGTTTAGCCAAAGCAAACCAGGCTTCCAATGCAGCTTATAATCAGAATAATGCTACTTGTTCAAATACTTATTGTCACGGGAATTTTTCTTTCTATAAAGACTCCGCTGCGTCTGAAAATCAATTCGCATTTACAAGCAACGCTATGACAGGAAATAATGTAACCGTTACTTGGAACAAAGTTGACGGCACTCAAGCGCCATGCGGCTCTTGCCATGATTTACCTCCTAAAGGACATATTGGTTATCAGCAGTTGCCGATAGATGAATGCGTAGTTTGTCACCAAGGTGTTGTTGATGAAGCAGGACATATAATTGATAAATCAAAGCATATAAACGGAAAGGTAAATGTTAGAGGCAATTAAAATTTGATATGATATTTAAAATAAAAGCCGCATTTATTGCGGCTTTTCTTATTTAAAATTAAGATAATCTAATTTTATTTAGCGGCAGGGGTTTTCTTCATAGTTGATAACCCTAATACCGAATACAAGGGGCATACATTAACTATCCCCGTAAACAATGGGATAATACCGATTAGTCCCCACCAGCTTTTGAATATTATACCCAACAGAATCACAGCAACACCTAAAATAACCCGAAATACCTTATCTGCACTTCCTACGTTCTTCTTCATTTTTAACTCCTTCTAATTTTAATTTTCAATAATCATTAAAACGTACTAATTATTTGATACTAAATTAAAAGAAAAGTTTCGAAGTATTCAGTGACAATGTTACATAACTAAAGGTTTTTTGCTTTTTTATTGAGTGCATCTGCATCTTTAATTTTTATTGCCCCTCTAGAAAGAGTTATTATTCCCTCATTTTCCATATCCTTTAAAATTCTGCTTACAACTTCGCGTGATGTGCCGAGTTCATCAGCAATTTGATGATGAGTTAGTTTCAATTGAATACTATCCGAAAACTGATTGGCAAGTAAGAATTCCGCGATTCTCGTGTCCATCCGTTTAAATGCAACTTCTTCCACAACCGAAATAACAAGAGCCAATCTCTTTGACAAAAGTTCAAATATATAATTTCTCCATGATTCGAATTTTTCCATCCAATATCTAAAAACGTTTGAAGGAATAATTAAGACCTCAACATTCTCGTCGGCAATTGAGATAGCCGGAAAATTCTTTTTGCTTAATATGCATGAAGCGGTTAAAATGCACCCCTCACCTCTTTCAAGATGATAAAGTGTAATTTCTTTTCCGGTTTCACTTACTTTATAAACCCGTACTCTTCCCGACAACACAATAGCCATATAATTGCAGCTATCCCCTTCAAGGGAAATAAACTCACCCTTAGATATTGTTTTTTTAATTGCATACTTTTGAAATTCTTGCCTAATTTCAGATTCGTTATCTTCTAAAAATTTCAGATCATTTTCAGCTAATTTTAGCAGTCTTTCATTTTCCAATTTATTTACTCGTATAATTTTTGATAAAATATTTGATAATTATGCCGGAATCTTGCAGCGGGTCTTCAGTAAATTCCTTTGAGCTTTTGTTTTTAACTGAGGTTGTAAGTCTTACAGCTGCTTCCCTTATTTTATCGGGCATCAGTTTATTTACTTTTAGATTATTCAATAAACTTATTGCAGATTCCCCCCAATTTATTTCGGGATGCGATTCCAGCCAGTAAGATATTGCTATGCCTGCAGCTCTTCTAGCACAAACTCTTGCTTTCCCTGTATTCTCTTCAACAAGGGCTCTCTTAGCTAATGAGATTTCATTTTCTATATGCATGACTGCAATTTCTTTTATCATTATATCTTCTTTATATTTTTAGACTCTACGATAAAATTTTTATTAACTATTAATATAAATAATTCACGCTTAACTTTATTAAAATTATTTCAATTAAAATTTAGATTTAGTACAAACCGTTCATCATAATTTTAGAACAAATTATTAAAAAGTTTGAAAAATAAGTTTATATTGTAACTAAGATAGTTTATTTTTCATTTCGATTTTACATCCATTTTTTAATTCAAACAATTAAGGAAATTAAAAGAGATTTATTATGAATGCATTAGAAGTTCACAATCTTGTTAAAACATTCGGCAGTATACACGCTGTTGATGATGTTTCCTTTTCGATACCTGAAGGATCGGTGTTCGGACTTATCGGAAGAAACGGCGCCGGCAAAACAACTACAATCAGGATGATGATGAATATTTATATCCCGGAATCGGGCGAAGTTATTTTAAGAGGTAGTAAAATAGGTCAAGAGTTCAGAGATAAAGTCGGTTACCTTCCGGAAGAAAGAGGACTTTATAAAAAAATGAAGGTAATGGAAACTTTATTGTTCTTTGCCGAATTAAAAGGGAAAACCGGAAGAGAAGTTGAACGAAAAGCAAATGAGTACCTTAAAAGATTTCAATTAACCGACAGGAAAAATTCAAAAATTGAAGATCTGTCAAAAGGGAACCAGCAGAAAATACAATTTATTACTACCATACTTCATGAACCGGAATTCATAATACTTGATGAACCTTTTTCCGGGCTCGATCCAATCAATACGGATCTTTTAAGAGAAATAATTGTTGAGTTAAAATCTAAAGGAAAGGTTATTATTTTTTCGACACACTTAATGGATTTTGCAGAAAAGATGTGTGATCAAATTGCAATGATTGATCACGGTAAAATTATCTTAAACGGAGAATTAAAAGAAATTAAAAAGAAGCATGCAAAAAATAATATTAGTTTAAACCATTCCGGTGATGTTTCATTCTTAAATAAATATGATTTTATTGAAAAAGTTGAAGATTTTGGAAACCAGACAGGAATAAGAGTAAAAGATGCCTCGCAAATTCAACAGGTACTAAAACTGCTTGTTGAAAACAACATAACGGTAAATAAATTCAATGCAAATGAAATTTCTCTTCACGAAATTTTTGTTGAATTAGCCGGTAACAATTCCAACAATATGAAAGCGGAGGCATAAAATGTTTAACAAAAGAACGATTGCTATTATCAAAAGAGAATTAAGAGAAAAACTTTTCAGTAAAACTTTTATTTTGATGACTTTGCTGATTCCTGTTTTTATGTTCTTTGCATTAGGGTCCGGTACTCTAATAAATTCATTGGGCGGAAACACAAAATTTAATATTGATATAATATCTCAATCACCTCAATTAACATCGGCAATTGAATCTGCATTTACCGAAAATAATGATATAAAGGAAGGAAATTTAAAAGTTTCATTCTCAACAAAAAGTAAATCTGAATTTGAATCTTTCCTGGGTTCCTCAAAAGAAAAGCTGTTGAAAGAAAACTTGACGGGTATAGTTTTTATCCCCGACTCGTCCTTACAAGATAAAGAGATTGAATATTATTCCAAGAACCCGAATAATTCATCTTTATTTAATAAAATAAGACAACCTATTAATAAAGCCTTGATTGATATATTTTTCAAAGGTCAAAACCTTACCGGCCATCAAATAAATTTTGCCAGGAGGAATGTTGATATCAACGGGTTTAAAGTTTCTTCAGATAAAGAAATACAAAAAGCGGGATACGGCAATATGATTGCTTCTTTTCTTTTTACTTTCTTATTGTATTTCAGTTTGTTATTTATTGGTACAATGGTTATGAGATCTGTAGTTCAGGAAAAAATTAATAGAATTGTAGAAATTCTCTTGTCTTCTGCAAGCAGCACTGAGTTAATGGTAGGTAAAATCCTGGGCAATAGTATTACCGGTCTTATTCAAATGTTTATTTGGCTGCTTCCTCTAATGCTTCTAATATCTACTTCCTGGTTTGTTCTTCCTGAAGAATTAACCCTTTCTCTAACAATGGGAAACATTTTATTTGTGTTGTTTTATTTTTTTGTTGGATTAATTACTTTTTTGGGCTTGTTTGCTTCCGTAGGAGCTATTTTCGATAATGATCAAGACGCTCAATCAGGTGTTTGGCCTATCATGATATTGATAATGATTCCGTTCTTTATAGCAATTTCACTCACAAACAATCCTGAAAACACAATTGCAACCGTAGCATCAATGTTTCCGTTCGCTTCAATAATTGTAATGCCGGCAAGAATTGCTATTACGGAAGTGCCTGTAGCTCAAATAATAATTTCTGTCATTGTAAGTATCCTTACAATGTTGGCTATATTTCCTATTGCCGGGAAGGTATATAAAGTCGGGATTTTAATGACAGGTAAAAAACCGAAATGGTCCGAAGTTGTAAAATGGCTTAAATATAACTAATCATAATTCAGAATAGACTTTAAGATTTTGAATTTATAGTGATTGAAAAATATTTCAAGTTAAAAGAAAATAATTCGGATTTAAAAACCGAAATACTTGCGGGGATTACAACTTTTTTAGCAGCTATGTATATAATTGTTGTTAATCCCTCTATTATTAGCAAAACGGGGATGCCTTTTAACGGTATTTTAACAGCCACAATTCTTGTCTCCGCATTCAGTACAATTGCAATGGGAATATATGCCAGAAATCCGATTCTGGTTGCTCCTGGTATGGGATTAAATGCCTTCTTTACCTTTTCTGTTGTTTTAGGAATGGGTGTAAAATGGGAGACCGCATTGGGTTCGGTTTTCTGGGCAGGTATTGTATTTTTAATTCTATCAATATTCAACGTAAGAACTTATATTGTAAAAGCAATTCCTAAACAGATCAGGTATGCGGTTTCCGCCGGCATTGGTTTGTTTATTTCACTAATAGGATTTTCTAACGCAAAATTTATAATAGCCAATCCTTCTACTTTAGTAAAACTGGGACAAATTAATTCTATTACTGTTACTTTCATTATAGGTTTACTAATTACTGCAATATTAATCATCAAAAAAATAAAAGGGGCGTTGATAATTGGAATCTTAATTACTACGATACTTGCAATTCCAATCGGCAGGATTTATGGAGATGCTTCCGCAATAAATTTTGGGATTCCTACTTTAGTTACATGGAAAGGATTAGTTGCCTTACCCGATTTTAGTTTAATATTTAAGATGGATTTGATCGGATCGTTAAAATTTGCTATCTGGCCCATAACATTTGCTTTTCTATTTACCGATATGTTTGACAGTCTTTCAACGTTTGTAGGCGTAGCAGAAGCTGCAAACTTAATAGACCCTGACGGTGAACCTAGGTATGTAAAAGAATCATTAATTGTAGATGCTTTTTCTACAACAATTTCAGGTTTGCTGGGAACAAGTGCCGGCACAGCTTACATTGAATCAGCAACAGGAATTGAAGAAGGAGGAAGGACTGGGTTAACTGCAGTTACTGCAGGAATATTATTTTTACCATTTATGTTCATTTCACCGATATTATCTGTCATCCCGGAAATAGCAACTGCACCTGCTTTAATTTTAGTCGGAGTATTTATGATGAAGCCCGTGTTAAAAATAAACTGGTCTATTTTGGATGATGCTATTCCGGCATTTTTTGCTATTATTTTAATCCCGTTTACATATTCAATTACACAAGGAATTATTTGGGGATTCTTAAGCTGGTCGGTAATTAAGATTGTTATCGGGAAAAAAGAAGAAGTTTCTTTAATGCTTATTATTATAGATATTTTCGCTGTTTTGGCGCTTATCATTTAAATTAGTAAGATTTTCTCCTCCTAAACTCTTTGCGTCTTTATATATTGTTTCCTCTAATTAGGGCAATTTTTTGCATAAATCACACTAGAAAAATATAATAATTTTTTAATTGCTTTTAGGAAACTTCTTTATTAGGTTAAAAATACAAAATCTTCAATAAAGTGATTTTTGCTTAGCAGTAATTACTCTTACAAATTGTCAACAGAACTTACCGTTATTTACTCACGTTCTTGTATATTTTTATCAGATACTAATTGTTAATTAAAATATTTAATGTGAAGAACTAAAATTTCACAAGAGGATATTACTCACTAATGTAGGTATTAAAATCATCATTTAAGGAGAATGTTATGAAAGAAAGCAAAGCAAAAATTCTTATTGCGGAAGACGAGCTTCTCATAGCAATGGACATAAAACAAAAACTTGAAGAGGAGAGCTATGAAGTAACATCACTGGTTAGCACCGCATTGGAAGCTATTACTAAAGTCGAAACGGACAAACCGGATTTGATATTAATGGATATCCAATTAAGCGGATCACTAACAGGAATTGAAGCGGCAGATATAATATCTTATAAAACTAATCTGCCTATTATATTTTTAACTACCCCCCTAAACGAACATCTAATTACTGAAACTAAAACCAGGCTTGAACACTTACATTTATTAAAGCCGATTCAAAAAAAGCATCTTTATTCTACAATTGAAAAAGTTCTTACAATATTCAGGACTAAACCGGAAATTGCAAATTCTAAATCTACAAGGCCGCCTTCATACACTTTTTAATTTAGATTATGATTAAAATACCTTTTTAGATTGGATACAAAATTAAATAACATTATTATCTTATTTTGAAAGCAATATTATTTTATACGTTAATTCCTTTTGCAGCTGATGCAATTGCTGCTATATCTTCTAATGGAATTTTATTTTTTCTGCCGCATTTAGGACATACAACTTCAGACTTTTTATAGTCCGGAGGGATCTTCATTTTTAAACCGCAAGCACAGGTTATAAAAGCATATTTATTAACCGTCATCATAATATCACCCAAAGACCTTCTGGCTTTTACTTTATCAATTCCGGGCTGTTCTGTAGAAGGTTGTTTTATATTAACTTGTGTATTGTCTTTTAAACCGGACGGCGGTATTAAGGTTGATGCTTTACCTTTAACCATATTGTATGCTTGCTGGTATTGCATATAATTTGCCCCGCCGGACATACTTCTTAAAATTTTAATTCTTTCCGATGTTGGCGGATGGGTACTCGTCATATCGGACAACTTCATTCCTTTTTTCTTTAGGGGATTTACAATGTACATCGGAGCCGTAACTTTATTGGCAGCTTTCAAATCCAAATCCGTAGATGATATTTTTTCAAGAGCTGAAGCTAAACCTTCAGGATATCTAGTTAATCTTGCACCGTTGGCATCAGCTAAATATTCGCGCCTTCTTGAAATTGCAAAATAGAGAAGCTGTGCAAGAATCGGGGCAAGAATAGCAAATATAATTGCAACCACCATAATAACTAATTGTAATTGTCCTCCTCCGGATGATGAATTTGATTTGTACCGGCCTGTTGATCCCGAAGAAAACCACAATCCCTTTAAAAATATTTCGGAAATTAAAACAATACTTCCAAGCATAATTCCGGCAAATGTCATTAAAAGTATATCACGATTGACAATATGCGACATTTCATGAGCTATTACACCCTGCAGTTCATCCCTATTTAATCTCGATAATAATCCTGCCGTTACGGTAACAGCACTATTTTCAGGTTTTATTCCGGTTGCAAAAGCATTAGGCGCTGCTTCATTTATAATATAAACTTTCGGCATTTTAGGAAGATTAGCTGCAATCTGCATCTCTTCAACAACATTAAAAAGCTGCTGATGAACTTCCGGTGTAACTTCCTTAGCTCCGCTTACAGAAAGTAAAATCGGACTGCCTGCAAAATAGCTGACCAACGATAAAATGAACCAGATAAAGAGAGCAGCTATAATACCGTAGAATCCGCCTCCGTAAGGAATAAAATAACTTCCGATTAAATAACCAAGAAGTACCAGAGCCACACCCATAGCGGCAAAAAGAACCATAGATTTTCGTTTATTCGCCTGAATTAATTCCCACATAATTTACTCTATACAATTTTTCACAAACAATTATTAATCAATTTTACTTAAAGCTTACTTTCGGTACTTCTCTATCTGCTTTGTCTTCAACCTGGAAGAATTGTTCATCTTTAAAATTAAACATGCCTGCCATTATGTTTGTAGGAAACATCTGGATTTTATTATTATAAAAGAGCACTTGATCATTATAATTTTGACGGGAAAAAGAAATTTTGTTTTCTGTTGAAGTTAATTCTTCCTGCAGAGCTAAAAAGTTTTGATTTGCTTTTAAATCGGGATAATTCTCTACAACCAGGAAAAATTTGCTCATAGCACCGCTCAATTCGCCTTCGGCTTTTGCCTTATCGGCTACGCCGGAAGCATTCATTGCCTGACTTCTTGCTTTAGTTATATTTTCCAATGTATCGCGTTCATGGGTCATATACCCCTTAACGGTTTCAATCAGATTAGGAATAAGGTCATGTCTTCTTTTTAATTGTACATCTATTTGAGACCAAGCATTTTTAACCTGGTTTCTTAATTTTATTAGAGAATTGTACATCGAAACAAACATGAGTACAAAAAAGACAATAAGAACAATAACTATTATTAAAAAAACCATTTTACTCTCCGGTTTTATTTGTGTTTAATTTATGTCCGAACATATCTCTGATTAAATCCAATACTTTATTATTTTTATCAAAACTTCCCATTTCAAGCAGACTTTCAAGTTCGCCCCTATCGAACCAAAGTCCGTGATGATTTTTACATCTATCAATCAAAACGCTTTGATCATCACCGCATAAAATCTTATCCATCTTTTTTCTGCAAATCGGGCATTTTAACGGTCTCTCAGAATTCGACTTATCAACAGTAAATGATGACAATAATTCGTGCTTCTTTTCCGAGTCTTCCAATAAAATTTCCAATTCATCACCGTCAAGCCAAATGCCGTCGCATTGTGTACAGTGATCTATTTCCACATTATTTAATTCTAAAATAATAAGCGGATGTTTACAGACAGGGCAATCCATTTTAATCTCAAATTATGTTGGTACAAACTAATAAAATTCAATAGAAAATATAAACATTTTTTTAATGTAAATGTTATTTTCGAACAATATTTATTATAACCTAATATTTTTAGACGAAATTTATATCGCAATAGTTCAAATTAAAATAGGTTGATATTATTACCTCTAAGTTTTGAATCCAATTAGTCGTTAGAATTTTTTAAGTGATTTGAATGACAAAATTTATTATTTTCAGCTATTATTTTAAGTTAACATTATATATTTTTTAATTATATATATTTCGAATATTGAGTTTATATATAAAAGGAACACAATATTCCCAAAGGTTCCCGTCAAATTATTTTTGTAGAATAAACATTTTTAAGCTGGTAATAACTATTTTCTTTAATTGAGAGCAGATTTTAAATTAACCGCCATCCAATTATTTATTTAATAAGAGTTAAAATGAAAAAAATATTTATCTCCCTTTTAAGTATAAGCTTTTTGTTCCAATTCTTATTCATCTCGTATGCACAAGAGAAAAACGGCTACAATCCCCGGAAAGTTTTTGATCCCATGTTTGATAGCAGACCGGGAACTTATTATCGCAGTGCTGACGGACAACCGGGACCCGGTTATTGGCAGAATGAGGCAGATTATAAGATTTCAGTTAAATTGGATGAAGTCAAAAATCAAATAAGCGGTGAAGACCGTATAACTTATACCAATAACAGTCCTGATAATTTATCTTATGTTTGGCTTCAGCTTGATCAAAATAGATTTAACGACAGTTCCAGAAGCTCTATTACTTCTAACACGTTTTTAAAAAGAAAAAGCTTTGACGGCGGTTATAAAATTAAATCGGTAAAAATAAATTACCGCGGACGAAAATTAAAAGCAGACTATTTAATCAATGACACACGAATGCAGATTAAACTGCCGGGATATTTGAAAGCCAAAGGCGGTAAACTAGAAATAATAATTGAGTACTCCTTTAATATAGCGCCCAAAAATATGGGCAGGTCCGGTTATATGGAAACCAAAAACGGAAAGATTTTCGATATAGCACAATGGTATCCGCGCATGGCAGTCTATGATGATTTAACCGGATGGAATAATCTTCCGTTTTTAGGAGCCGGCGAATTCTACCTGGATTATGGAAATTTTGATTATACTATCAATGTACCCTGGAATATGATAGTTGTGGGATCGGGAGAATTATTAAATCCGAAACAAGTTTTAACAAAACATGAGATTAATGAACTGGAAAAAGCAAAACGAAGTGATACAACAATATTTATCCGCAACGAATCGGAAATAAATAGTCCGGATTCCCGCCCGGTTCATTCGGGAAGATTAACATGGCATTTTAAAATGAAAAATTCCCGGGATGTATCATGGGCTGCTTCAAAAGCATTTATATGGTCTGCAGCAAGAATTAATCTTCCAGGTGGGAAAAAGTCGTTGGCAATGTCTGTTTATCCTGTAGAAAGCAGTGGTGACTCTGCCTGGGGAAGATCAACCGAATATTTAAAAAGAAGCGTTGAAATATTTTCCAAACATTGGTATATCTATCCTTATCCGAATGCCGTTACGGTCGGCGGTCCGGTTGGCGGAATGGAATATCCGGGAATTGTCTTCTGTCACTGGCGCGCAAAAAGAAAAGTTCTTTGGATGGTAACAAACCATGAAATAGGACACACATGGTTTCCAATGATTGTAGGCTCGAATGAAAGAAAGAATGCCTGGATGGATGAAGGCTTTAATACTTTTATTGATATTTACAGTTATAAAGATTTTAACAATGGAGAGTACTTTCCCAAACGGGATGGAGAATATGCACCTAAAGGCGGTGATCCGGCCAGAGAAATCGTTCCGTTTCTCTTAAGCAAAGATTCGCAGCCGATTATTTCATATGCGGATGCAATTAAAGGGCAATTTGTCCATACTTTGGAATATTATAAAACCGCTTTAGGATTAGTTATGCTTAGAGAGGAAGTTTTAGGACATAAACGTTTTGATTATGCCTTTAGAACTTATATTAAAAGATGGGCATTTAAGCACCCTGCACCTAAAGATTTTTTCCGTACGATGAATGATGCTTCCGGTGAAAATTTAAACTGGTTCTGGAAAGAATGGTTTGTAAAAACATGGACACTCGATCAGGCTGTAAAATCGGTTAAATATATTGATAATGATCCTTTAAAAGGCTCATTAATTACAATTGAGAACAAAAATCAGATGGTAATGCCGGTTACAGTCGAAGTAAAAGAATCCAACGGTAATAAAGGTTTTGAAAAATTACCCGTAGAAATTTGGGAACGATCCGGAAAATTTACGTTTAAATATGATTCCTCCAGTTTAATTGACTCAGTAATTGTTGATCCGAACCGAAACCTGCCTGATGTAAATGAATCTAATAATATTTGGACATCCGGTACCAAATGATTGGATAAACTTTGAAATTAAATTTTATGAGAATAACTTAAAAATTATTATCAGGTTTTAAAAGAAAGTTTTTAAATTATAAAAAAATTTATTAATGATCGGATGCAATAAGTATGCAATTTTAATAATTGCTTATTAAATCCATCGACATGACATTTTCTGAATTAATATGCCCTTAATTTTTGCATATCCAATAACAATATTGTCCCATAATTCCATTCGGTGAATAACTATGAAAACAAAATTTTCTTCCTTCTTAATTCTTTCACTAATTATTTTTTTAAACTGCAGTAATTTTGGACAGAAAAAAAACAAGTATAATCCTCAGAAAGTTTTTGATCCTAATTTTTTAAGCAGCCCCGGAACTGTTTATAGAAGCGGCAGCGGTGCTCCCGGTCCTGAATATTGGAAAAACGAAGCGGATTATAAAATTGACGCTTCGCTTGATACCGCCACAAAAAGTATTTCAGGAAATGTAAGAATTACATATACAAACAACAGCCCGGATAAGTTATCTTATTTATGGCTCCAATTAGATCAAAATCTTTTTAAAAAGGATTCCCGCGGAACATTGACTACTCCGGTTGGCGGTTACAGATTCGGCGGTAGGAGTTATACTAAAGGTTATGAATTAAAATCAGTGAAAATTATTCAGGATGGGAATACTACAAAGGCAAACTATTTAGTTACGGATACTAGAATGCAGATAATTTTGCCAGAGCCTTTGGAACCTAAAGGAGGTAAAATTGAAATAGATATTCAATATGGTTTTTCAATTCCTCAATACGGATCAGACCGAATGGGATATTTAAAAACTAAAAACGGAGTTATATATGAAATAGCTCAATGGTACCCAAGGATGGAAGTATATGATGATATTATCGGATGGAATACACTCCCCTATTTAGGAGCCGGGGAATTTTATTTGGATTATGGAAATTTTGATTTTAATATTACAGTACCTTCAAATCAAATAGTAGTTGCTTCCGGGAAATTACAAAATCCTGAAGATGTCTTAACTAAAACAGAAATTAATAGATTGGATAAAGCCTCCCAAAGTGATAGTACGGTATATATCATTAATCCAGCGGAAACAAACAAACCGGAAACACGTCCCGTAAAAAATGGTAATCTTATCTGGCATTTTAGAATGAAAAATTCACGGGACGTTTCTTGGGCCTGTTCAAATGCATTTGTTTGGGATGCTGCCGAAGCGCATCTTTCAAATGGTAAATCTGTTCTTTGTATGTCGGTTTACCCCAAAGAATCTTCCTCCGATTCCGCATGGGGAAAATCTACAGAATTTGTAAAAAGTACCATAGAAACCAACTCAAAAATGTGGTATGAATATCCATACCCGTCAATGGTTAATGTTGCCGGCATTGTTCATGGTATGGAATATCCCGGTATCGTTTTCTGCGGCTGGAAATATAAATTCAGGGGGCTGTGGGCTGTAACCACGCATGAAGTTGGACATACATGGTTTCCAATGATTGTAGGTTCGGATGAAAGAGAATATGCATGGATGGATGAAGGATTTAATACGTTTATTAATATTTATTCCACGCTTGCATATAATCACGGTGAGTTCAAAACGATGGGAGGTAATGCAAGAATGATAGTACCTTTCTTAACTCAAAAAAACATAGATCCTATTATGACTTACCCAGATGACTTCCCGTCTAGAGAATTGGGAATACAAGCATATTTTAAACCGGCATTAGGATTATATATATTGAGAAATTATATATTAACTCCTAACAGATTTGATTTTGCTTTTAGAACCTACATTAAGAGATGGGCTTATAAACATCCTACGCCAAAAGATTTTTTTAGAACTATGAATGACGCAGCCGGTGAAGATTTGGATTGGTTCTGGAAAGAATGGTTTTATAAAAACTGGACATTGGACCAGGCAGTAAAAGATGTTAAATATGTTGATAACGATACTTCTAAAGGAGTTTTAATCACAATTGAGAATAAAAATCAAATGGTAATGCCTGTTACCGTTAAGGTTAAAGAAAAAAACGGGCACTCGGGAATCGTAAATCTGCCGGTAGAAATATGGCAGCGAAGCGGTAAATGGACTTTTAAATATAATTCCACAAGTATGATAGATTCTGTAATTATTGATCCTGATAATAAATTACCTGATGTAGATACTTCAAATAATGTTTGGACATCAGGCAGTAAAATGAAGTGAAAAATGCAGTTATTTGGATTTTATTCAATTATTAAATCCGATTTTAATCGTTAAAATCCTACAAAATAATCAAATTACTTCACTTTTTAGGTGTACGGTATAATTAATAATTTACCGAATAATTCAATTATATTTAATTCATGCATTATTTTATAAACTCTATTCACATTTCACTAAAAAAAATAAAAAAATAATCGATATATTAATTTGATATGATTTTGATTTTAAGAGAATAAAGGTTAAAATTGAAATTAAAACGAGAGAATCGCTTTTTCATTTTGAATTTTAAATATTTATATTTGTAATTGATGTAAATTTAATACTATTTAAGATTTATTATTACGCAAATAAGGGCAAAGCATGCAAAGTTCTAAAATTGAGTTTTTAACAAAATATAATAATTTGCTTAAGCTTGCATTAAATAAGTCTCAAAACCTTCCCGATACACTTTCCGAATTTCTAATAAGTGAATATGAGTTCCATGCTGTTATTTTATTAAAAGTAAATGAAAACGGAAACATGATTTTATTGGGGAAAGCCGGCGATGCTAAAAAAAGCTATTCAAAAAATGCAGCTTACAGTTGTTCGGCTTGTAAATCGCTAAAAGAACGGCTCGGTCCGACAATGTTCAGCACTAATGTAGATTGCGAATTACAAGCATCGGAATATGTAGTTTATGAAGGATGTCTTTTTATAAAACTTGAAGGTTCGGAAGATATTTTATTAAAGGTTGCAAAAAAGACACCTTTTATAAATGTTGATCTGGACAATATCAAATTGATTGGTGAAGCAGTTGGGAATATTCTGAATCTTTGGATGTACAACAACGGCGGAACTTCTTCTTCAACCAGTGAAATAATTAGGGACATTGCACACGAGCTTAGAACTCCTACTAACAGCATTATGGGCTTCGCTTCATTGTTAAATGAAGATAACCTTACTTCTTCTCAAGCAGAATATGTGTCGACTTTGAAAGACAACGCATTTAATTTATTATCATTAATTAACGATCTTATCGACCTGGCTAAAATAGACACCGGACAAAATAAGGAAACTACGGCAAATGTAGATTTAAAAAACTTTGTAGATGAAATAATCAGCCTATTCTCGGAAAAAGTTAATAAAAACAAAATTGAATTTATAATTAATATAGATAATGAATTGAATGCTCCCGTTAAACTGGATGCACAAAAATTAAGATACATACTTATTAATATAATTACGGCATCTCTAAGATTAACCGAAAGAGGAAAAATTTCCATTTCAATTTCTGCTCCTTCAAAAGATAAATTGAACTTTAGGATAGCCGATTCAAGTATAGGTATTTCATCAAATAAGCTGAGTGAAATTTTTAAGCCTTTTGCTCTTTCCGAATTGAGCAATACCAAAATAGGCAGCGCCTCTGGATTAGGCTTAATCTTGGCTAAAAAATATATAGAATTTTTAAATGGCGAAATTTCCGTCACAAGTCTTGTAGGAAAAGGTACAACCTACAGCTTTACAATCGGTATGGAACCGTTGTCCACAATTGAAAAACAAATAGTATCGCTGCCTAAACCTGATAAGAAAAATAGAGTACTGGTTGTGGAAGACGATTATGCAACCTCCAAACTATTAAGCAATTATTTAAATAAATGGGGTTATGAACCGACAATAGTAAATTCAGCAGATCAAGCACTTAAATCAATTGACAAAGAAGTTTTTCTTGCGGTTCTTATGGATATAATACTGCCGGATACAAATGGATTTGATTTGCTTAAGAGAATAAGGGAGCACAAAAATGCAAAGAATACCCCTGTTATTGTTTGTTCTGTAGAAGCTGAACAGCAAAAAGCATTTTTATTGGGAGCAGTTGAATATTTTGTTAAACCCATAAAATACAAATATCTTGTTGAAGTTCTAACTAGCTATAAACTCAGAAAAGATTCAAATATATTAATTGTAGATGATGATGTCCCTACCCTGAATCTTATTAAAGAAGCGATAGATCAAGCTGGATATAATGCCATAGCGGAATCTCATCCGGTTAGAGTTATCGATAAACTCGATTCACTTCAACTGGATATTGCGATAATAGATCTTGATATGCCTGAAATTAACGGATTCGATTTAATAAAGATTATTAAATCCAAGCCCAAATTTGCCAAGCTTCCAATAATTATTTATACAGGCAAAGAAAATTATCAGGATGATTTAAGAAAGATTGACGGACTTTTTGCCGATCTTTTGGAAAAGAGAAGTACAAATATAGAAGAACTTTCGGATACAATTACCCAGATGATTAACAGCTTCGATAAGCCCTCTACTCAAGAAGAAGTTGAAAAGCAGAAAGAAGGCGTAAAAATTTTATTGGTCGAAGATTATAAACACTCTCAGATAATTGTAACCAGGCTGCTTAAGAAAAATAATTTTGATTCTATTATAGTTGTTGAAAACGGAGCTGAAGCTGTTGAAGCCGTGAAAAGACAGTATTTCGACTTAATTCTAATGGATATGCAAATGCCCGTAATGAACGGTTTTGAGGCTACCGAAAAAATCCGGCAATTACCTAATTATAAAGAAACTCCTATTATTGCACTAACAGCATTTGCAATGAAAGGCGATAGAGAAAAATGTATTGAAGCCGGAGCAACGGATTATATTCCTAAGCCTATCGACAGCCAGGAATTTATTGAGAAAGTTAAATATTATACCGAAAGTAAAATAAAAGTAAGTTAGCTTAATTAATTTAGATTAAAGTTAAGCTATTTATTTTATTTACAGTGCAGTATATTTTTATTTATCTTTTCTTTGATAGTTTTAATTCTAAAAGTCTTCATGGTTTAAGCACATCTTTCTTATTTCCAATGATATTTTAAGATACATCTAATTAATTCTATATGTTTAATAATTATTTTAATTGCACATGATAAGTGAAAAACCCAGAGTAAGATTTGCGCCTAGTCCGACAGGATATTTACATGTAGGTGGTTTGAGAACAGCATTATATAACTACCTCTTTGCAAAAAATAAAAACGGCAAATTTATTTTAAGAATTGAAGATACCGACCGCAACCGTTTTGTGGAAGGAGCAGTTGATAATTTAATAGCAGCCTTAAAATGGTGCGGACTTGAATATGATGAAGGACCTGGTATAGAAGGAGAATTCGGACCTTACATGCAGTCTCAAAGATTGGAACTTTATCATAAACATGCGGATAATCTAATTTCTCAGGGTAAAGCATATTATTGTTTTTGCACTCCGGAGAGATTGGATGAATTACGTAAAGAACAACAGCGCCAAAAATTGCCTCAGGCTAAATACGATAAACATTGTCTACATTTGAGTAAATCCGAAATAGAAGAAAATCTTTCGAATAAAACCTCTCATGTTGTCAGATTAAATGTTGAACCCGGGCAAAAAATTGTTTTTGATGATATAGTTAGGGGTACAGTGGAATTTAACAGCAATAATGTAGATGACCAGGTATTAATTAAAAGCGACGGCTTTCCTACATATCATCTTGCAAATGTAGTTGATGATCATTTGATGAATATAAGCCACGTAATCCGTGGAGAAGAATGGCTTTCCTCAACTCCAAAGCATATTCTTCTTTATGAATTTTTCGGTTGGGAAAAACCTGTATTCGCACATCTTCCGCTATTGTTAAATCCCGATAGATCGAAATTAAGTAAAAGACAAGGCGATGTTGCTGTTGAGGATTACAAAGGGAAGGGATTTTTAAGTGAAGCATTAATAAATTTTGTAGCATTACTCGGATGGAATGCCGGTGATGATAAAGAATTTTACTATCTCAATGAGTTAATTGAAAAATTCAGTTTGGAAAGAGTTAACAAATCAGGCTCAGTTTTCGACCTTGAAAAATTAAATTGGCTTAATGCAGAACATCTTCGTAAAAAACCCGACAGCCAACTTCTTTTGATGTTAAAAGAATCTTTGGCTGATTCAGAATTTAAAGATAAAAATTTTGATGACGACTATCTTTTAAAAATAGTTGATGTTATGAAAGAACGTGTATCTTTTATTCAAGATTATTTAACAAAAAGTCCTTACTTTTTTGAAGCACCAAAAGAATATGACGAAAGTGCAATAACAAAAAATTGGAAAACTGAAACCCCTGAATATTTAAGAAAATTGAAAGATAAGTTTTCTCAATTCTCCAATCCTAACAAAGAAAATTATGAAAGTGCATTAGCAATTACCGCTGAAGAACTGGGTATTGGTAAAGGCAAACTTATACATCCTTTAAGATTAGCAGTATCCGGAATGAGTACAGGACCCGGAATGTTCGATTTGCTAAACATTCTTGGCAAAGATGAAGTTCTCCAAAGAATTGACCGTGCTATAGAAATAATCAAATAAAATTATTTTTTTACGTTTTTAGCCCAACTATCTCTTAAAGTAACAGTTCGATTGAAGACTAATTTTTCATTCGTCGTATTTTTAATATCTACACAAAAATATCCCAATCTTTCGAATTGATACCTGCTGCCGGGTTTGGAGTTTCTTAAAGACGGTTCTATTAAAACATTAGGTAAAATATCCAATGATTTTGGATTGATATAACTTAACCATTTTTCTTCAGTACCAGGATCTTCAATTGTAAATAATCTATCGTACAATCTTACTTCCGCATTTAAGGCATGTTCTGCAGAAACCCAATGAATTGTTCCTTTTACTTTCTTTTTGCTTGTTCCGGTTCCGCTTTTTGTTTCGGTATCAAAAGTACAACGAAGTTCGACAATTTCTCCGGCATCGTTTTTTATTACTTCCTCACATTTTATTATATAAGCATATCGTAATCTAACTTCTCCGCCGGGAACCAGTCTATGAAAACCTTTAGGTGGATTTTCCATAAAATCTGTTTGTTCAATAAATAATTCTTTCGAAAAAGGAATTTTACGAGTGCCCATTGTAGGATCTTCAGGATTATTTACAGCTTCCAATTCTTCTACCGAATTTTCAGGATAATTTGTTATTATTACTTTCAAAGGATTCAAAACAGCCATAACACGCTGCGAATGCTTATTCAAGTCTTCACGAACTGCATATTCAAGTAAAGCAATATCCGTAAAAGCATCACGTTTTGCCACGCCCACTATCTCTGAAAAATTAACTATTGATTCCGGAGTAAACCCTCTTCTTCTTAAAGCAGAAATAGTAGGCATTCTCGGATCATCCCACCCGTCTACATATCCGTCTTGAACTAATTGCAAAAGTTTACGTTTGCTAGTTAAGGTATAGTTTAATTTCAACCGTGCAAATTCA
>CAZHBJ010000003.1:24572-57715 GCA_964530445.1 uncultured Ignavibacteriaceae bacterium | reverse complement strand
GTTTTTCTTGATAATATTAGCATATGAATACCGTTCCTATCATTCTTTGAATAGAATATATTTAATAGGATATTTTTCAGTATCCAAAATTTTTTGAAAGCCTGTTTTGGTTGTTTGATTTATGTAAACAGGCGCTTTTAAATTAACCGTAGTTTTTAAAACATCCTGATTCATCGTTACAATACCGAAGGGCTCATGATCTTTTTCAACCTGATACTTATCGTCAATAATCCTTATCCCTATTAACGGGAAAGCAATTTCAGGTGATTCGATGGAATTCAGCCAGTAAAACAGTTCACCGTCGATTTTAATAAACAGATATTTTTTAAGCTGTTCGAATCCGAAAATACCGGAAGAAAAATTGATAACATGTTCCTGAGTATATTCTATTTGTCCGAATTGATTTGTTATTAGTTTCATTTAAGTCACTTTTTTATTATTACAATATCCACTCTTCTATTATTTGCTCTGCCTGCTACAGTATTATTGGAATCTATCGGTTTGTATTTGGAATAACCGACAATTGAAATTTTTTCCGGCGGCAGCTGTTCATTATGGATCAAAAAATATGCGGTATTAAGGGCCCTGGTAACCGAAAGATGCCAGTTCGAAGGAAAGTCCGGTGTGTTTATCGGGACATTATCCGTATGACCTTCGACTCTAATATCATTAGGCAGCGCTTTTAATATAACCGCCAGTCTGTCCAATACCAATAATGAACTGCTTGTCAAGTCCGCACTTCCGGATTTAAATAAAATATTATCAAGAATGTGAATCGTGATCCCGCGTTTATTTTCATCCAGAATAATTGAATTGTTATAATGATACTTATCGATTAATTGTAAGAGCTTATTTTTAAGTAGATCATCGCTTCCTGTTTTTATAGGAGGTAAATTGCTTTTAACATTTATAATTTTTGTATGATTGCCGAAAACATTCCCTACCGCAGAAATCATTCTCTTATATTTGTTTGCATCTATGTTTGATATTGCGTACAAAATAATAAACAGCCCTAATAATAATGTTATTAAATCGGCATAAGTTATAAGGTACCTGTCTTTGTCGCCGCCTTCGTAAAAAGGAGATTCTTCGGGATCTAAAAGTTCATCATTTCTAATTGTTCTTTTTGAGGCAATAGGCTTAAAAGCCTTGCTTTTACCACCGAAGGTATCTCCCCGCTCTGCAGTGCTAATGTACCTTCCAGGGAAATCTCCATCATATGTTTTTCTTCCAAATGACATTTTTTTAATTTATCACCTATTGGCAGCCATAAAATATTGGCACTAACTACACCCCAAAGGGTTGCAATAAATGCCGAGGCTATATTTTTAATTAAAGAGTTAGGATCACCGCCTGCGTTAGCAAGTGTCATAATCAAACCCATTACCGTCCCGATAATTCCCATAGTAGGAGCATATCCTCCCATTTTTGTAAAGATGAAGATGTTGGAAAAATGTCTTTCCTGCATTGCCTTCATCTCCAACGAAGCAAGGTTTTCTAACAAATCGGAATCGGTACCATCAATTACATACTTAACAAGTTTTTGCGGGAATAAATATTCCAGCTGGTCAAGTCTTTTTTCAATTGCCAGCAGACCTTCCTTTCTCGATATTATCGAAAAATCTACCAAATTATTAATAAGCCGTTTTAAATTATATTTGGAAGGGAAATAAGCCATTTTTATTAATTTCCATATTCCTTTAAATTTATCAAAGCCGAAGCCGATTATTACCGCCGAAAAAGTTCCGCCGAATACAATTATTAACGGAGGAATTAAAAACAAAGCACCGAAAGAGCCGCCCTCAAAAAGGAAAGCGCCGAAGATCGAGAATATTCCTAACAGTAATCCTTCTAGTGCTCCTATTTTTCTTTTCATAAGTAATTTAATAGTGATTGAGTTAGAACTTTAGATGCAATCTGATAGGACATTTGAAGCAGGTTGTCCTGACTCTGCAAATCGACCGCTGCCTTTGCTACATCAACACCGTCGGTTTTGGCTACAAGGTCCTGCAATTGCAATGTTTTGTTATTTAGTAAATTCTTTGCATTTGTAAGACGGTTAGTAATGTTGCCTGCTTTAGTAAGATTATTCAAGAGACGGTTGTTAAAATCCGTAATCGCCTGCATTTGATCTGTAGTTGGTTTAATCCCGGCTTTCAAGTTGTCTCTTATATTAATTAAAGTATTAAATATATCCGTCTTTTGGTTGGCAGAATAACTAAGAGAAGTTGATCCGCTTTTTTCGCTGATAGACAACGGATTGAAACTGAAATTTATATTTTTTGAAGGCACATTTATTTGTATCGATGAAGGTGCTTTACCATCAATAGACTGAAGCGAACCGGTTGTGCCGTCAAAAACCATTGACTGGGCTGCAGGCGGCGATGAAAGCACCGATACGTTGCTGCTGTCGACTATATCATAAGTAAAATTATAAGTATCTGCAGCAGTTTTTGTATAATTTGTTTTAAATGTATATTGATTTCCTTTTGCATCATAAACTGTTGTTTGACCTGTAACAGTTGCACCGACAGCCGTAGACGGGTCTATATTTCCGCCGCCTTTGACAATAGTGCCGAATACATCAACACCGGTTAAGTTAATTTGTTGGGACACAGTTGGAGAGATACGAATATTTTGTACGCCGGAAATATTATTATCTTTTACTTCAACTGCACTTCCATCCGCTGTATATCCGTAAGGCGCATTGCTAAAATCTGTTCCTGCAAAAATATACTTTCCGTCTGATTTTGCATTAGCACTATCTAATATAGCTGATATAGATGAATCTACCTGATCGGCAAAATTGCTTAAGTTCTGGTCGTTGGCAGCATTTTGAACCTGGGTTAATTTAGACAATACATTTGTAATTGTATCCTGAATATTCTGCATAGAGGAAGTAGTATCATTGATAAATGCATTTCCGCTGTCAATATTGCCCATTATTATGTTTGCCTGACTTATCTGGTTATTCCAGCCTAGAATATTTACCGTTCCGTTAGGATTATCCGACGGCTTTTGAATAGTCGTACCTAAAGCAATTTCCGTCTGCAAACCATTTACTTTACTTTTTGTAGAAGTTAGATTATGCAAAAAGCTGTTCGTCATCATTAAATCTGTTATTCTCATATCACGACACCATATTTATTAAAGTCTGAAACATCTGGTCCGCAACGGTAATTAATTTTGCCGATGCAGAATAAGATTTCTGATATTGGATTACATTAGTCATTTCTTCATCTACAGAGACACCGGAATATGAAGCCTGCTGCTGCTGTAATTGTTGAACTACCAAATTATAAGAATCGGCTGTATTGGAAGCACCTTTAGCATCCGTACCAATTTGACTGATAAATGAGGAATACTTATCTAACAAAGTACTGCCGTCTGCCTGTTTTTGAGTACTTAAACCTGCAATACTTAATGCAATATCTCCGTTGCCCGCAGTGCCGTCCGATGAAATAGCAATTTTATTCGGATCATTTAAAATCTGATCGTTAATCTTTAAAGCACCGTTAGAATAGCCGGAGAAAAAGTTTATTCCGGTTTGAGGCGGATTATCCAACGTATAACCGCTCGAATGAGCATCGTTAACAGACTGCATTAAATTGTTTACAAACGAATCTATGCTGCTTTGGTATGAAGGAATTTTATTATTGTAAACATTCGTATCACCATATAATTGTCCGCCTGTTAAATTTACGTTTGCCGCACCGTCTTGAGTAGAAACTAAAATCTTTCCGTCCTGCAGTGTAGTTTTAAATTGCGTTGCAGTTACTTTATCTACGGCAAATACGCCACCTATAGATATATTGGCAACATTTTGAGAATCATAGCTAACATTAATATTAACCATGCTGCTCAAATCGTTAATAGCCTTATCTCTTTGATCGAGCAAATCGTTGGGCGTTTGACCGGTACTTTGCAAATTGAAAATCTGAGCATTTAAAGATTGTATCTGCTTCAAGTCATTATTAATTGTGCTTACATCCGTAGATATGCTGCTTTTAAGACTCGTTTGAATTGTATCAAAACCTTGTTTAACCGTTTGTATCTGCTGACTTAAGTTTTGCGCAGCCTGGATTACATTCTGCCTAAGAGAAACCGAGTTTGGAGTAACGGAAAGCTGCTGCCATGCATTAAAAAATGCGGTGGTCAAACTTGAAATACCTTGATCGGAAGGTTCGTTTAAAACACTTTGTACTTGATCTAAAAGTACGCTGCTTTCATTATTACTGGAATATTTTGAATTATTATCTCTAAGCTGCTGATCGGTTAAAGCATTATGTATTCTGTTGATATCTTCGAGCTTTACACCGGTACCCCAGATAAAACCGCCTAGCTGCTGGGGAGTTTCGGTTCCGAAAATTACTCTTTGTCTCGAATAATCCGGGTTGCTTGCGTTGGAGATATTCTGGGCAGTAACATCAAGAGCGGCTTGATATACGCTTAGGCTTCTGGTTGCAATATCAAAAATATTACTTAGTCCCATTTCAATATCTCCTATCGATAAGAATATTTTTATTTGTCGAAGATAAAACAGTAATCATTTCTTTAATAAAATTTCTTGCCTGATCAATTAAAACTTTATTTTGATTATTAACTTTTATTATTTCCAGAATTATTTTTTTCATCGAATTCTGTATTTTAACCAGGCCATCGGTCTCAAATAATTTTTGTTTATTTACTTCCGAAATAAAATCCGTTAGTTTATTTGATTTAACTTGAAGAGAATATTTCTCGGATAGCTGTTGTATTATATCCTGCCTTAAAGTTTCACAATTCCCTATGTTAAATAAAAGAACTCCAATACTCTTTATAGTATCTTCAATTCCCGCATTATCGCTGTTTATTATTGCTTTTTGATGCTTTAACAACACACCTAAATATTCTTGAAGGATTTTATGCTGTTCTCTAAGGCATCTAAATAGATTGTTCAGTTCCATTATTAACTCCGTTTAAATGGTTTAAGTAACCAACAACTCTTTTAACATAATTTTTAGTCTCTTCAAAAGGCGGAATTCCGCCGTATTTATCAACATTTTTGGGCCCTGCGTTATACGATGCTAAAGCAAGTTTCAAATTCCCATTATATTTTCGAAGCATTTCGGCTAAATATTTAGTCCCGCCGTAAATATTTTGCTGTGGGTCCCAAATATTTTTTACACCCATGTCATTTGCCGTAGAATCGATAAGTTGCATTAATCCTTTTGCTTTTGCGCTGGATTGTGCTTTTTCTTTTGCCGCTGATTCGGTAAGAATTACGGATTTTATGACATTTTTATCAACTCCGTATAAACTCGAAGCTTTATCTATTATATTATTATAAAGATTTAATCTATTAATAGACTGCGGACTTGGCGATATCGAAGGTGATGTTTTGGGATTTAATTTAATATTTAACTTTTTATAGGGTTTTACTTCGTTAGTTTCATTCGGTTTAATATTTTTTTTTATTTCTGCAGCTTTTTTTAACGAGGAATCGGTATTAATTCCGTTAACTTTATTAATATTTAATGAATTATCATTGGACTTGCCCAATGATCCATTCATATTTTCGCCGGTAATCTTCTTATACAGTATATCTGCAATACCAAGATCCTTTTTTTGAGAAATGAAGGAAGCAATTTGGTTCTGAAATATCATATCAAAATCATCGCCGCCGTAACTGCCGCTTCCAAACATACCGTTAGTAGTTTTAGTCATGCTCTTAAGCATCATCGAAGTTAAAAGACCTTCGAACTCCTTTGTAGCATCTGCAATTTTTGCTTTCTGTGCATCCGAATAACGGCATGTAATATCCTGAGTTCCGGATATTTGCTTCTGCGGATCTGTTATTTTTAACTGCAAATTATTCATTTAATTATAAATATCTTTTAAATTATCACTAACTCGCCTATAAGCGCACCGGCTTTTTTAAGAGCTTGGAAAATTGAAATAATATCCTGCGGCGATACTTTTAGCGAATTTAATGCAGCGGCAACTTGCTGAACTGTTGTTGCCCCTTGTATTGCTATTGTGTTTGTCGAATCTTGAGTAACATATGGTACAAGATTGTTAAATACCTGCGTTGAACCGTTGGAAAAAGATCGCGGCTGTGAAATAATAGGATAAGACCTTATAGTAATATTTAAATTTCCGTGAGTAATTGATGCCGGTAAAATCTTTACATTGCTGCCTGCAACAACCGTCCCGGTTCTTTCATCCAAAACAACTTTTGCAACTTCATCTTTCTGTACGGTTATGCTTTCAAGTTCCGCCAGAAAAGAGATCAAATTATTCTGCATGCCGGAAGGAACATTTACCTTAACTTCGGCAGCATCTTTAGCAAGTGCAATTTTGTTTCCGAACTTTGCATCTATTGCATTCGCTATATTGTTCGAAGTTGTTATATCAGGCTCTCTTAAATAAACATTAATTTCTTTGTTTGATAATGTATCCAATTCAAGGGGAAGCTGAAGTATTCCGCCCATTGGAACTCTTCCCGCAAGAGCTTGATTCCTCGAAACCCTGTTCCCGGTGGGAGTTCTAATATCATAACCGCCAACTGAAAGCGCGCCCTGAGCATAGCCGTAAACTTTTCCGTTCATGCCCGATAAAGGTGTCATTAATAGTGTACCACCCTGGAGACTAGATGCATCGCCCATTGATGAAACCGTAACATCAAATTTTGCACCTGGTTTTAAAAAAGCATTTAAAGTGGCCGTAACCATTACAGCGGCAACGTTACGAGTACGTAAGTTGTTTTGAGATACGGTTATTCCGAATCTCTTCAACATACTTGTAATCGATTGTATTGTAAAAGTGGATCGTTGTGTGTCCCCGCTACCGGCAAGACCTACAACCAGACCGTAACCTATAATTTGTTCCGAGCTTTCTCCGGTTATGTATGCAATGTCTTTAATCCTTTGACCGAAAGCAGTAGTGAATCCTAAAATCAATAATATAATTATCAGCTTTTTCATTTTAAACAAACCCTAAAAAATCCAATGTAAAAACTTAGTTAACCATCCGGGAGATTGTACACTATTTATCGAACCGTTTCCGGTAAAGACAATCTGCGCTTCGGCAATATTGTACGATAAAACCGAGTTATCCGATGAAATATCCGCCGGCCGGACTATACCTTTAATGAAGATTTTTTGCTCTTCTCCGTTTATAACAATTTTTCTGCTTCCTTCAATTACAAGATTTCCGTTCGCAAGTACGGAATCAACCGTAGCGCTGATTTTAGTATTAACCGATCCTTGACTTGAAGTGGAACCGGAACCCTTAAAATCATTTGTTGTACCTAGACTTATATCCGCACTCGGCAAAGGTTTTGCCTGCATGTCGCCTTTTCCTGATAAACCGAGCGAACTGCTTCTGCCTGTTGTAGTTTGTGCATTATTGGAAGCCTGAGAAGATTCGACTACGAGAATTGTTACCGCATCGCCGACACGACTTGCTTTCTGATCCGAAAAAAGAGATGAGAAAGCATTCTGCCTCATATTCTGGGCAAATAACATTGTGGGAAAAATAAACAGTATAAATAATATTAGCTTCTTCATATCATTACTCAATTATAATTACATTTTTTGAATCGATAACTTTTGCTTTAAATAATTTTTTATCGCTTGTTATTACGGTAATTATTCCACCGGTAATTCCTTCTTGTCTCGAAAACACCTTTAGCGAAACAATTACATTGCCTGTAACATATCTTGCATTAAGTACATCGCCTATATTAATTACAGGAATCTTCTCCGTCATCTGTTTAATTAAAATATCACCGGGCTTAATCATCACTTTGCTTCTTAAAAGCTTAATTCCATTAATCGAATAAACCGGAGTGCCCTTAATCCGCGTTATATCTTCTTTTTTATACTCAAAATCATTTTCACTTAAATCAGCTTTCCTATTTATTTTTTTTACAGAGACAAGAACATTTTTGTACAACTTTAATTTAACGGATAAGATTGATCTGAATTTTCTTCCGCTTTTATCTATAACTTGAACAGGGACATAAATCATATTGCCGCTTAAATTGAAATCATTCGGTTTTAATAATTCAATTTTTTTGTAAGATGAAGGAAGCTGCATAATTTCATATTTATAATCCTGGTATTCCGAAAGATTTTTTTTCAGATAATTATCCAGTTCACCTTTAAAAGAATTATTCGAATTAAAAGCTACCGACAATATGAAAAGTATAACTAAGCTCATTTATGACGTCTTAAGATTATTTGCAAGCTGCATCATATTTTGAACAGTCTGCACGGTTTTGGAATTAATTTCATAAGCTCTTTGCGCCGCAATCATTGCAATCATTTCCTGAACAATATCCACATTCGAAGATTCAAGATAGCCCTGCTGCACTTCACCGAATCCGTCTTGACCAGGTGTGCCTATTATCGGCGTACCGGAAGCATTTGTTTGAGCATAAAGATTATCACCCAGAGACTTTAAGCCGCCAGGGTTCATAAATCTTGCAAGCTGAATATTTCCAAGCACATAAGAATCTCCGCCTACCTGGTTAACTGTTACAGTACCGTCTTTTGCAATTGATACACTTAAAGCATTAGAATCCAGTTTAAGGCTTGGATCAAGAATATAGCCGCTTGATGTAACCAGGTTTCCATCCGAATCAACCTTGAACGAACCGTCCCGTGTATAAGCATAAGTACCGTCGCTTTTTTTAACCTGGAAAAATCCGTCACCCTGTATTGCACAGTCAAGCTGATTATTTGTAGATGTTAAATCTCCCTGAGTAAAAATCTTTTCAGTAGAAGTTGGCTGAACACCGTTTCCTATTTGCAGAGTATCCGTTGTGGCGCCGTTTACACTAGTTGCCGAAGAATCAACCGGACTTACGTTAACCTGCTGATACATTAAGTCCTGAAACTCAGCCCTGTTCTTTTTGTATCCGGTGGTGTTAATGTTTGCAATATTATTCGAGATAACTTCAATATTCAGTTCCTGCGCATACATACCGGAAGCTGCTGTTCTTAAAGCTCTTGTTGGCATAATCTTCTCCTTCTATTAAACTTTACCTACCTGGTTTGCTTCATCAAGCGATTTGTCCAGGTAATTAATAATTCTATGAGCGGAATCGTACTCATTATTTAGTTGAATCATTGTTTCCATTTCTTTTATAGGGTTAACATTGGATTCTTCGAGATAACCTTGTCTAACTGTATAATCTCCTTGTGGAGCAATTTGATATCCCACGCCGTCGGCAGAAAAATTTACTCCGGTTGTTCTAGGCGCTTCCTGCGGATCATTCATCTTTGCTATTGTAAGATTATCAATTACATCCTGCCCAAGGCTTATTTCCCCGGTTTTGGAAATAGAAATTGTTTTCTTTTGTGCGGTTGTTAAGTTATCAAGATAAACAGCGCCGTTATTTCCCATAACCTTATTCCCGTCTTGATCGACTAAGTAACCTTCATCGGAAATTTTAAAGTTGCCGTTTCTTGTAAGTTCGGTACCGTTTGGGGTTTGAACAACGAAATATCCGTTACCGGAAATCGCCATATCCAGAGGATTTGCCGTTTCCATTAAATTACCTTGTTCAAAATCCGTATTCTGCTGTAATTCAACTTTTCCATATTGATTCATAACCATTGAAAAAGGTATTTCCTCTTTAAAACCCGTTGTATTTAAATTTGCAAGATTATTGGCAACAACTTCAAGGTTTTTCATTCTTGCCTGCATGCCTCGTGCCGCCAGATATATTCCTTTAACCATAAAAATTCTCCTCTACTTCCTGCATATTTTTAATTTTAAAACCATTCATTCATATTGTTTCGTTAAATACGCACTGCCCAGTTCATGCGCTTTAATTTTAGCTGCAAGATAAATTTCTCCCTGGGAAATATTTAATTCTTTTGCAATTTTTAAAATGCTTTCCCTGCCGTTATTGTATAATGAAGGACTTCTTCCTAAACTATTCCGTACATTGGAAAGCTTGGGGCTCTGTTTAACGAATATTCTTTCTTCTCTTAATAATTTTATATTATTTTTTAATGTTTGATTGGCTGCAAATTTCTTGCTGTATTTTTTTCTCCGTATAAAAACTACCGATGCGGCTATTATAGATGCAAATACAAGGATTAAAACTTTTATCCCGGTATCCGATAATTTATAAAAAAAGCCAGGCAGAGTAATAAGGCTATGAGTTTCGGCTTTAACAGGTTTTATATTTGAACTTTGTACAACCGCAGTTTTTTTCTGCTGCTGTTCTTCTAATTGTTTTTTATGCGCTTGTTTAATTTGGGCGGCAACTATATTGCTTATATTTACACTGCTCGTCTCTCCGTTTGAAGGGATAATTAATGAATCGTCTCCTTTGGCGTTGTCTTTAACGGTTGAATTCTTGCCATATGCCGAAAGAGCAAGCAATAAAACGAATAGGATAAATAAAATATTTTTCATCTTATAATTTTCCTTTTTAGAGGGAATGAAAGTATTATAATTGTCCCTTTATTTTTATTTGATTCGTATCTTATTTCACCTTCGTGCCGGAGTAAAATATTTTTTATTATTTTAAGATTGATGTCCAGCATCCGGTTTTGCGTGCTGTTATTCAATTCTTCAAAATAGTCCGTTGACAAAAATTTTATTGTTACTTTTTCGTTTATACTTCTGGTTTGAATAAAAATGCCACCGGCTTTATTCCCGCCGCCCTTTATTAAATGAAATATGTTTGTCAATATCTGATTTATATAATTTTCGTTGGTAAGTACGGATGGTATATTGTTTTCAAGATCCAGTACACATTCGTAATTTGAATTCTTCAGAGAAGAATTAAACATATTATAAAAATCATTTATTATATTGTTAAGGCTGCACGGATAAATTTTATTTTTTACGTCACCGGTCCCGGTGTTTGCAAACTTTATAAGCCTGTTAATAACGTTTTTTACCTTCTTAACCTGAACATTAATAGTATCAAGTACATTTTCGTCCCGGACGGTATTATCGTGTTTTAAAAACTCAGTGCTGCTTTGTATAACTTGCAAAGGCGATAAAATATCTTCAACAATTCCGGTTGTTAACTCACCTATAGCCGATAGCTTAAAATCGTTGGTAAGCTTGGATTGATAAACCTGCAGCTGGTCGTATGTGTTCTTTAATTCTTCCTGCTTCTCAATTAATTCCAGCCTTTGAAGAAACATTTCGAGACTTAATTTAATTGAATGAATTTCAATTGAATTTTCATTAATAGTATACGGAAGCAGAACCAGCAGAAATCCTTTATACTTTGTCCTTCCCCAAAAAGGAACTATAAGATAATAGGATTTCGTTCCGTCTATATTATAGACCAGTGAATCCATTATAATTTTGTGAACGCCGTTGCCGCATATATCTTTTAATACACCGGATTTAAATAAATTGTTTATGAAATAACCGGTACGTGAAGATATATTTGTTGAAGGCAGAATTACCGATGTTTGATCTTCATTAAAAAAGAATGCGCCGGATTCTTTACTTTTAAACATGTTCTTAATGAATAAGCTTAAATTATTATCCAGCGAATTTCGATCATTTGCATTCTTTATATTCCTTAGAAACTCTGATAATTCGATTAAAGAATTGTAGCCGCTGCCGGAATTACCGTTAGAATCTTTTTCCAATCCGTTTTGGAGCAAGCTGGCGGCAGCAATTGCCGTTCCGCCTTTGGTAACGGTGGGCAGCATTTTGTGAAATGCTTCGTATCTAAGAGTATTGCTTTTAATTATTCTCAATTTAAATACCTAACTGAACTTATCTGGTGAAGGAACAATTCTTTATATTCATCAATAAACTTTTCAGCTTCTTGCATGCTTCTTATACCCAAATTGGAAAGCTCTGCAAGATTGATTTGAAGATTTTTATCCCAGTACGCATCCCCGTTGGAAAATTTATAAGCCATATAATCTGCAAGATGTACTATTGAAGATAACATTTTGTCTCCTTTAGCATTTTCGGGATTATGATGATGAAGGACAGTATCGCACAAAAGGCCCGGGAAATTCCATTTCTCAAATAAATAATGACCCACCTGTTCATGCGTCATCCCGAGAACCTCTAACTCGGCTTCTTGATAATTCATTCCCTTCTGTTTAACCTGTTCGAAAATTTCCAAAAAATTTGAATGCATAAATCTGTGAATTATGGATAAACCTACATCATGAAGAAAACCTGCAATAAAAGCTTCACCGTTATTCGAAAAGTCTAAATCTTCGGCAAGTCTTCTTGATGCGGTTCCGGTTAAAAATGAATGCATCCAGAATGTTTTTTGATCGAGGTACTGATCCGTTTTATTTTTAAATGATTCAACAACCGACAGAACTGAAATAATATTTTGCAGTTCGCGATGACCTAATACCAGAAGAGCAAAATCGATAGTGGTTACTCTTCTTTGCAATCCGAAAAGAGGTGAATTAGCAATAGTTAAAATTTTTGTTACCAGGCCCTGGTCGGTAGCAATAACGCGCGAAAGCTGGCTGTTAAGTGTACTCGGATTGTCCAGCAAATCGAGAACTTCCTGAATAGCTTTGGGAACCGGCGGAAGGTTAAAAACATTTTTCAAAATTAGTTCCGTCTTTTCTTTTTTCTTTTCTAATGAAGATACTAATGAAACCATTACTTTAACCTTTATAAATAGATTAATTCTGACGATTGTTCTTTGAATATCTGTTCATGAGCTTCTATAAAATCATTAAGCCTTGCTTTATCACCGAATTTTAAAATGTCTATAATATTTTCGTCAAGCTGCATGTTTTCATCCCAATAAAAACAGCCTGCTCCTATACGCTGGGTCATATAATCAGCAAGATGCACAATAGATGAAAGCACTGTATTGTTTTCTGCTTTTGAAGGTTGATGATGTGTAGCTATAGTTTCGCCGAGCGCTTCAGGTAAATTCCATCTATCTATTAAAAATTTGCCGATTTCTTGATGAGTTATACCGAGAGTTTTTTCCTCAGCAATTAAATATCTCATTTGCTGCTCATCTACCAATCTGCAGATATTATTAAACTCTACGTTAAAATATCTCTGGATAACGGAAATACCCAGGTCGTGTAAAAGAGCGGCGGTAAATACTTCGCCGGATTTAGAATAACCGAGTTCATCTGCAATTCCTTTTGCGGCGGTTGCAGTAAAAAGTGTATGGTTCCAGTATGATTTATTATCCCAGTTGCTTTTATCTTTCCCTTTAAAAGCTTCAATCATCGATATAGCCATTACTATATTTTTAATATGATCGAAGCCCAAAATAACAATTGCAAATTCTACAGTTGCTACTCTTCTCGGTAAACCGTATAACGGCGAATTGGCAACGGTTAATATTTTTGCAACAAGCCCTTGATCTTTTCCGATGATTTTTCCCAAATCCGAAGCACTTGTTTGTGAATTGTTAAGCATCTTGGATACTTCAAAAATTATCGCGGGAAGTGAAGGAAGATTTCGAATGTTTGTTAATAACCTGTAAGTATTTTCTTTTTCTCTAGTATTTTCCATCGAGTCGTCAATCATTTATATATGCCAGTTTTAATTTCAACATTTCAATTATTCTTGAATGAACCTGAGATACCCTTGATACGGTAATTTTTAATAATTTTGCTATCTCTTTATAATTTAAGTTTTCATAATAGTACAAGGTTATTATTAACCTGTCTCTTTCTTCCAGACCTTTTATTGCCTCAACAAGAAGTTCTTTGGCTTCATTCTTCTCCGCAGTTGTATCGGGAATTTCATTATCATCCGGTATAATTTCATAAAGCATGTAGCCGTCTTCGTCATCAACCGGATTGGTTAAAGAAACATTAGAATAATACGGCTGGTTTTGCTTTTCATTTTGAACAAGCCTTGGTTTAATTTGAAGTTTTCTCAGCTCATCAATAATCTTTCCTCTTATTCTTTGAATGGCATAAGTCTCAAACTTGGTTCCGTAGTCCGGATCAAACCGGTCGATTGCTTCACTCAGCCCCTCAATCCCGAATTGAAAATAATCCCTGTCATCAAGAAATTCTAATGAAATAAACTTTGAATTATGAATAACATAATGAACCAGCTTAACATAATTAACTATGATTTGTTTTTTAAGATTTGAAGTCGGAGACTTTTTAAATTCAGCCCATAATATTGCATTATCCATAATAATTATTCCCTATTATGATCTATTAGTTCTTTCTTCTTATAAGATGCTTTATTAATTGCGTTGACAAAAACTATTACTATAATTCCAAGCAAAAAGGTAGTTGCAACAAAAACAATAAATGATCTCATTAACACCTGCTGAATTGGCAGGCCAATACGGCTGAAAAAGATTAGCGAAAGCGAAAAGACCAATAAACCGAATTGAAGTACTATTTTATTCATTTTCCTATAAGTTTTTTAGTAAGAAAATTCAAAATCTATACCAATACTTTTTCAGTTAAATTCTTTATTGAAAGGGAATATTCGCTGGTTTTTCCGGTATTAAATTACGTGTGAAATTTGAGGCTGGAGAATATTAGCCATATGATTGAATTCCTCAAGTGCCCGAGAAGTCTTCTCAATCTGCACTCCTGCAGCTGTATGAGAATGCTTTTTTAAATATAATTCTTGGTCAACTATTGATTGGGTTACCGCTTTATCAAAATTTACCTCGCCTAGAAAAACGGGAGTATCTTTTAGGAAATGATCTGCGGCCATAGAAAGCTTATCGAAAGTTTCCTTACCGTCGTTTATCCCTACACACCTATTTACGATTATAAATTTTTTGCCTGTATATTTATTTCCGTTTAACAGCTTAAGCATAACGTAAGAATCCATTACGGCTGTCGGCTCCGGCAATGTAACAAAAATATTACCGTCTGCTTGAAGTAAAATTGAAATTACTTCGTCGGCTGCGCCTGAACCGGTATCTAAAAAAATATAATCATATTTATTTTGCAGTATTCTTAATTGGTTGAACATTTTGGAAATTATACCTGTTTTTTTAGTCGGATAATTCATTTTACCTGAATCTCCGAAAATAAAATGCATGTTTGGTTCATATTCGCTGATCAATTCACTTAAAAGCTTTTGTTCCGTAAAAAAGCTGTACAGAGTTTTTGTGGCAACCACGTTTATCATAATGTTCGCATTGGAAAGATTCGAATCCAGATCTATAAATAAAACTTTCTTGCCTTTTTTTGACAACGCATAGGCCAAATTCAAAGAGATAAAAGTTTTGCCTGTGCCTCCTTTACCAGAAGTAAAAGCATAAATTTTAGACGGCAAATTATTTTTTGAATCTGCACCCAGCTTTTTAAGCTCGAATAATCTTTCCGCTTGTCCAAACATTAATTAATTTTCCCGGTATAAATCATATTGGCAATATATTCCGGATCTGCTGAAATTATATCGTCCGGAATAACCTGTCCGTTAGTTAAAAATGAAGCAGGTACATTAAATTTATTAACAATGTTAAGAATATTTCCGAAAGTTACTGCTTCATCAATTTTTGTAAAGATGACGGAACTATAATCGAATAGTTTAAATTTTTCAGCAACATCTGATAAATTTTTTGTTGTTCCGGTAGAACTTAAAACAAGATATGTTTCGTCTACATTACCGGCTTTTAAGAATTCTGCAGTGTTTAATAGTTGTTCTTTATTATTCTGGCTTCTTCCGGCAGTATCAATAAAGATTATATCTTTATCTTTAAATGAATTCATTAGCCCGGGCATATCTTTCGGTTCGTAGGCGACAAGCATATCAACATTACTGATCTCGGAAAAAATTCTAAGCTGATCAATAGCACCGAGCCTGTATGTATCAATCGAGATTAATCCTACACTTAGATTATGCAATATTTTAGAAATTACCGCGAGCTTTGCAATACAGGTTGTCTTTCCTACTCCCGTCGGTCCCACCAATGCTACTATTTTTGGACTGGCTCCTTTTTTAACTTCAAATTGATAAGTAGGAATCATAGAAGCCAGGCTCGACAATACATAACTGTCCAAATTGGATTCATGTAAAAAGCCTTTGTACCGTTTAAGCTGACTAATTAACGATGCAGTTAAAGGCTTTTGAACTTCCCTATTTAGTAAAACATCAACAATTTCCTTTAATTCTCTGTCCACAACGTTGTTAAACTCCGGTTTATTCTGCTTTTTTATTGTGGGCCGGGAGTGAACCGAACTATCATTACCGGATGCAGGATTTATAAAAATTTTATCATTCAACTTTCTTATCTCGTCGGAAAAATTCTGTTCCGCCGCGGAAGAATAACTTTCGGCTGACGATTCCGAATATTCCAGAACAGTTTCTTCTTCCTCAATGCCTGCCGTTATTTCAAACATTTTCTTTTTATTGCTTCCTTCACCATAAATTACCCTGGTACCTAAAATTATTGCCTCACCACCGAGTTCGTTTTTCATCTGAATGGAAGCCTGCTTTAAAGTTGGGGCTGTAAATTTTTTAATTTGCATCTGCTACCTCTAATTTTTCTATAAACTCAATTTCTACATTCGAAGGAAGTTCCGAATAAGAAAGTACTGCAACGTCCGGGAAGCTAGAATTTATTAAGCGGTAAAAATACGGTCTTATTGTTGCAGATGTAATAATTATAGGAACATATCCGAGTGACTTAAAATGTTCGTTGTAAACTCTAATCGTTTCGTTTAATTCTCTTAATGCTTTGGGATTTAAGCCGAGTGTTTGTACTGCTTCTTTTTGATTTTGCAGAGATTTTGTAATGTTTGATTCAATTTCTTCTCCCAAAGTAACGGCATGTATAATTCCGTTTTGATCTTTATACTGATTTGCAATCGTATCACCCATTGCATGCCTTACATATTCGGTCAGCACATCAATGTTTTTGGTAACTTTTGAATAGTCGATTAATGCTTCGATAATTTGGTCAAGGTCTTTAATAGGTATTAACTCTTTCAGCAAGTTCTGCAATACTTTTTGAATAGTACCGAGAGATAATAAATCCGTATTTATATCGTCTATAACAGCCGGATATTCTTTCTTTAAATTCTCAAGAAGCTGTTTTACCGCCTGTCTTGTTAAAATTTTATCGAAGTTTTTCTTAAGTGTTTCCTGCAAATGAGTGGATAAAACCGAAATACTATCGACCACCGTATATTCGAGAAGTTCTGCCTTGTCTTTCTCTTCACGTGTTATCCAAAAACCGGAAAGATTAAATGCCGGATCTTTAGTCGGAATTCCTCCCAAAGCTTCGTTAACGTTGCCCGGATTCATAGCTAAAAATTTATCCGGGAATATCTCATAAGCAGCAACAATATTCCCTTTTATCTTAATTATATATTCGTTCGGTTCCAGTTGAAGATTATCTCTTACTCTTACAGGCGGAATTAATACTCCAAATTCCAGAGCAATATATTTTCTAGTAGAAGAAATTTTTTGAAATAAATTTCCTCCCTGCTTTTCATCGACAAGGCTAATCAATCCGTAACCTATTTCAATTTCAACAGGATCTACCTGGAGGTATTGTTCGACTTTCTCCTCAGCCGGCTCCGTGTCTACTTCCTGAGGTTCAATATTAGCAGGTGTTTTACTTCTGGCCTTTTTGGTCATGTATGACGCTGTTCCCAATCCTATACTCAATAAAAGGAATGGAATCATAGGCATGCCGGGAACAAAAGCAAATAGTCCAATTGCTCCAGATACAGTTGCCAGTACTCTGGGATTGGATAAAAGTTGTTTTCTCATTTGTAAATCGAGTGCGGTACCGGCTGCACTTCTTGTAACTACCAATCCGGCGGATGTAGCAATTAGCAAAGCGGGAATTTGAGAAACGAGCCCGTCGCCTATCGTTAGGATAGTATAATTATGAATTGCATCGGTAAAAGACATTCCTTTACCTGCAACACCGATTATAAAACCGCCGATAATGTTTATAGCATTAATAAGCAAGCCTGCAATAGCATCACCTTTTACAAACTTGCTGGCACCATCCATAGCACCGTAAAATTCGGCTTCGCGGCTTATGGCATCTCTTCTAATCCGGGCCTCGGATTCATTAATCAAACCGGTGTTCAAATCGGCATCGATTGCCATCTGCTTTCCGGGCATTGCATCCAGAGTAAATCTTGCTGCAACTTCCGAAATTCTTCCCGAACCTTTGACTATTACAATAAATTCAATTATTACAAGAATAATGAAAATTATAAAACCAACAACATAGTTACCGCCTACAACAAATTGACCGAAAGTATCGATTACCTTTCCGGCATATCCGTTTAATAAAATCAGCCTGGTAGAGCTTATATTTAAAGAAAGCCTAAAGAGAGTAAGGACAAGCAATAAACCAGGGAAAATGGAAATATCCAGCGGTGACTGAATATACAATGATACTATAAGTATTAAAATCGAAAGAGAAATATTTAATGCCAGGAAAAAATCCAGCATTGCCGCAGGCAGCGGAATTATCATTAATCCCAGAATAAAAATTAAGCCGAAAGCTAAGATAATGTCGGTATTTCTTCCCAGAGATTTCAATTTATACTATCGATTTCCTTTTCTTATTATTCTTTAATTGATAAATATATGCCAGTACCTGTGCAACAGCTTTAAATAAAGAAGAAGGGATTTCATCTCCGATATCACATACCCGGTAAAGTGCACGGGCAAGTTCCCGATCTTCATGTATCGGTATATCGTGTTCCCTAGCTATTTCTTTTATTTTTTGAGCAAGCTCATCAGCGCCTTTTGCAAGAACTTTCGGCGCAGCATTTTTTAATGAATCATATTTTAAAGCTATTGCAAAGTGAGTCGGGTTAGTTATAACAACATCGGCTTTAGGAACACTTTGCATCATCCTATTTCTTGCAGCTGCAAACTGTAATTTTCTTATTCTTGATTTAACCTGAGGATCACCTTCGCTCTGTCTATTCTCTTCTTTTACTTCCTGCTTCGTCATCATCATGTCTTTAATAAATTTTTTCTTCTGAAAGACAAAATCCAAAGCTGCTATTACAACATAAAGAAGCGAAATCTTCCACAAAAGCTGGAACGAAGCTTGAACCATATATTTTACAATTTCAGGTATTGTCAACTCAACCAGCATTGAAGAGCCAATAACAAAATTCGAAAGGACCGAATAAGTAAATCCTCCAATTAAAATTAACTTAAGTAAAGATTTTGCAAGTTCAACCATGGAACCGGAGGAAAAAAATACTTTTTTAATCCCGGTAAAAGGATTAAAGCGATTTAGATCAGGCTTCAAGGCTTTAGCACTGAATTTTAATCCGACTTGTGCAATGTTGGCTACTAAACTGATGACAAATAATACCAGCAACACAGGTGCAAGTGTAATTAAAAAGAAAAACAAAGTATCTTTTGTAAAACTCTGGATCATATCTCTATTTATATTCAGTACATCAAGTTTATTAAAGATATTAATTGAAAAGTCAGATATACGGCTGCTTAAAAATTTCTGCATAAAGAATACCATCAGCATACCTGAAGTAAAAACAGCAAAAGAATTTACTTCGGTGCTTTTTGCAACCTTACCTTCTTTACGGCTATCGGTAAGCTTTTTACCGGTAGGTTGTTCGGTTTTTTCCTGGCCGTCTGATTCCGCCATAATTACTGTCCCATCGCTCTAATAATGGACATTAAATTAGCCTCATATCCTTTCAATAAATATTTTATCACGTACAAATAAACCGGAGCTAAAGCAACTAGTAAAATAAATCCCAGCCCAACTACCAGCGGCTGCACCACAAAAAAAACCTGCATCTGCGGAATAACCTTTGCTATTATTCCTTCGGCAAGATAAATTAAAAAATATGAAACCATTATTGGTGATGCTATTTTAACCGCTATTATAAATACTGCAGCAGAGTATTTTACCAGAAGCTGATAAACAGACTGGTTAATGGTAAACACGCCTATATGAACAATTGAAAATGAGTAAACAAGCGCACTGATTATATAATGATGCCCGTCGATTAGGAAGAACAACATTAGTGAAGCCAAAAATAAAACCTGGCCTATCTCGTTAGTACTTGTACCATCAACAGGATTAAGAGATTCAGCCATAGATAATTCCATATTTAACCCTATGATTGAACCGGCAAATTCTATTCCGTAAAACACAAAATTCAGCATAAAGCCTAAAATTAATCCTGTAATTATTTCCTTAATTGCATTTGCAAAAATCCACCCTAATGTAAATTCGACAGTGATTTTTGATTTATCTAATGTTAAAAAAACTATATAAGCAATAACCAGTGATAAAAAAACTTTAACAAGTATCGGAATTGACTTATGATTATATATCGGCGAAGCAAAGAATGCTGCTGTAATTCTTAAAAAAATAAGCAGCACAATTACAAAGTCGCCCACCGGGATATTAATCATTTCACTACTGTAATAAACATTGTAAACATTCTGTTGGTAAAGGTTATTACTTTGTCTAGCATCCATGGAAGCATTAAAATTATAGCGATACCTGTTACGATAATTTTAGGTACAAATGTTAACGTCATTTCCTGTATGGATGTGGCGGCTTGAAAAATTGAAATAATAATACCGACTACCAGTGAAACTCCAAGTATGGGCAGCAAAATTATAAATGTTGTATAAAATGCTTGTTTTAAAATCTCTATTATTAATTCTTCAGTCATTTACGTAAAACTCCTAACTACTGAACCAATTATTAAATGCCATCCGTCAACAAGGATGAATAATAATATTTTAAAAGGCAGCGAAATAAGAGTCGGCGGAAGCATCATCATACCCATAGACATCAAAATACTTGCTATTATCATATCTATCATTACAAACGGTATGAATAAAAAGAACCCTATAATAAATCCTGCTCTTAATTCACTTAGTACAAATGCCGGAATTACTATATAAGTGGGAAGATCTTTCCTGTCGTTGGGTCTTTTTAGATTAGCTAAGCCGATAAATAATTCAAGGTCTTCGTCTCTCACATTTCTAAACATAAACTGACGCACCGGTTCTATACCTTTATCGTATGCTTGTTCGGCCGTAATCTTGCCGTTCATTAACGGCTTAAGCGCCGTATCGTTTACCTTGCTCCATGTCGGAGCCATTATAAAAAAAGTAATAAAAAGAGATATGCCTGCAATAAGCTGGCTTGGAGGCATTTGCGGAGTGCCTAAAGCAGTCTTTAAAAAATGAAAAACAATTATTATTCTCAAATAAGAAGTTGTCATAATCATGAGAGAAGGCGCTAATGAAAGAACCGTTAACAATAATAAAAGCTGCAGCGTAACGGAAACATCACCGGGTTTGCTTGAAGTTCCTACATTTATTCCTATATGAGGCAAACCTAACGACGACGGCGCCTGCTGTGCATGCAGTAACACCGGATTAAAAACAACAAATAAAAATAGAATTAATAAAAGCGCCTTCTTCATTTCATTCCGATATTCTTCTTAAGTAAATCCAAAAAGTTTATTTTATTTTCATTTCCGGCAAACGGTTGTTCTGTTTCCAGCGGCTGGTCCACTTCTTTTAATAAAGTAATAGAATGATCACTAACTCCGAGTATTAAAAGCTTATCATCTATCTTAACTACGGAAATGTATTTTTTCGGCATAATCATTTTAGAGCTTAAAACATTTATAGCAACCGACCCGCTTTTGTTTCCTTTGAATGAAATGCCGTATTTTCTTATAAAATATAAAACGCCGTACAGCATACCGACGATAAGAATTAATGGCAGAATTGCTTTTGTAATATCAAGAAATGACATTAGTATAATCCTTTTAATCTGTTTCCGGCTTCGTTAAGATTGGTAATTCTGATTCCAAAGTGCTTATCAATAACAACCACTTCTCCTTCGGCAATCTTTTTATTATTAACATAAATATCTACAGGTTCGCTTGCTAATTTATCCAGTTCAATAACATAGCCTCTTTCCAGTTCAAGAATTTCTTTTATCTTCATCTGTGTTCTGCCGAGCTCAATAAAAACATTAAGTTGAAGATCCTGAAGAAAGTTTAATTTATCATTGGATGACACCCCTTTAATTTTGGAATCATCGAATTCCTCAAAATCGGCAATCCCAGCCGCAACCTTTTCATTCTTTTCAACACTTTCAGGATTAGAGAAAACTTCCTCTTGGGTTTCTTCGTTTTCTTGAGGCATCTGATTTTCTTGTTCTGTAGTATCTCCCATTATATTACCTATTATGATTTATTGTTCAATTCTGCTTTTCTTGTAATTTTAATTGCTTTATGTTTATTTACAACACCTGCCCGGCCGTAAAAAAGATTTTTGCTGCCCACCTTAATAACGTGTTCGTCGCTTATCATATTATCCAGCTTAATTATATCGCCTTTTTCAAGTTCAAACAATTCTTTAACGGTAATTTTAGCCGTACCGAATTCCACTGCTACATTTAAAAATGTTTTATATAAATGATTTGCTAAAATTTCACCGGAGGTAGTTCCGTTATATCTAGTAGGTCTTATCGAAGAAAGCTTCTGAGATGAAAGCTTTGACAAAATAGTATCGAAAGCAAATGTTGCAAAGCAAATATTCATCATATATGTTTTTTCGCCGATAATAATTTCGAATGAAATTAATAATACTGATTCACTTTGCGAAGTTAACTGTGCAAAGTCTATATCGGATTCGAACCTTTCAACTCTAAAATCGTAATTATCAATAATCTTCCAGGCTTTTCTTAAATCAAGCATTACTCTTTCGGAAATTACACCGAGTACTTTCTGTTCAATTGCGGTTATAATATTATTTGGTTTAGAACCTGTACCATTTCCGCCTAATAATCTGTCAACCAGGATAAGAGAAAGATCGGGATTTAACTCCAGGATACCTTTAATATCGGTATTCTTAATATCGAAAGTAAATAAGCAGGCCGGATTGGATACCGATAAAATATATTCCGAATAATAAATTTGATCGATTGAAGTAACATTAATATTCACAATACATTGCAGTTTAGATACCAAAAAGGCGGCAAAGCTTTCTGCAAAATTTTCGTGTATATTCCTTATGGTTCTAAGCTGGTTTTTAGATATTCTATTAGGTAAACGAAAATCAAAAAGAACGGCTTCTTTCTCCAGGTTTTGAGTTGTACCCTGTTCTTCTCCGCTTTTAACTTTATTTAATAAAAGGTCTATTTCTTGTTGTGATAGTACTTCAGCCATAGCTTTATTGAATTATATATTTGCTGAAATAAACATTATTTATTTGTACGCTTGGAATCAGTTTTTTAAGCTTACCGGTTATTTCCGTTTTCAAAGTGTCTCTGTAAGATGTATTAGCCAGTTCCGCTATATCTTTGCTTGAAAGTGTTGTAATTACAACATCCTTAACCATAGCTTCTCTTGTTTTTAATTCTGTTTCCATGCCTGCATTCGGAATATCAAATCCTACCGTAGCTAACAATAATCGTTTACCATCGGTATCGGCAGGATTCACTATTAAGTCGCTTATAGTATAAATGAACTTTCCCAGCACAATCTTTGGGCTTTGCTTTTGATCTTTAACTTCTGTTTTATTTGTCTTTTTATTTGCAACACCATTTTGGCTTTCTATCTTCTTTATAAGAATATTTGCAGTTACAAAATAAACCAGTATGAGCTGCAGTATAAAAATCGGGATACCAAATAATAATATTTTTGTATTGATTGAAGATTTTGCAGCGGGTGCTTTAATTTCTTCTGTTTTTTTATCTTCTAAAGCTTCTTCAGGCATTTTTATATTCTTAATTTTTTTTTAATTGAGTTTCAATTGATATGCCAATCAAATCTGTTTAAATACTCTTTAATTTGTTAAAAACGGATGTTTTAAAATGGTTATTATTCTACAATTGGTTGAATTTGTAGATTGATTGAGAGTAATTATAGAAAAAGGAGTACTGTTAACAGTACTCCTTTTTTGCGGAAGGATATTAGAGAGTTATCTTATAAGATTTGTAATGTCCTGCAATAATGTATCGGATGTTGTTATTACATGAGCATTAGCTTCGAACCCCCTTTGAGCTACGATCATGTTAGTAAATTCTTTCGCCAGGTCGACATTCGATTGTTCCAACGCTCCTGACTGCATTGTAGTTGCAGTGGTTTCGCCTGGTTCGCCTACAATCGGGTCGCCTGAGTTTGCCGCAACCGTATACATGTTATCGCCGACACTTACAAGCCCGTTATTATTAGCAAAAGTTGCAACCATTACCTGGGCTAAATCCCTTGATTGACCGTTTGAAAAAATACCTTCGACCTTACCGTATTGGTCGATATTGATATTTGAAAGGGAAGCCGAAGCCGATCCGTTTTGTGTTAGTGCAGCTACCTGTGAACTTAATGAATTTTGAGTAAGCCCTGAGGATCCATTTCCGAAGTCTAATTGAATGGTTTGACTTTCCGCACCGCCGGAAGGAGCATACGAAAGTATGGCAGGATTCGGAGACATAGCTTGAACTTGTCCGTTTGTATCGAATGTTATGGTACCTGAATTGTTAGACAATGTACCGTCGGTAGTCGGAATAGATGCATTCCATCTCCATGTATTTAAATCGGTTTTAGTAAATTGTAACGATAGCGTATGAGCATTTCCTAGTGAATCATATACTGTTACGGAACCGTTTACAAGAGTAGGGGTTCTATTATCATCCACAATATAACTTAACGTATTATCCGAGCCTGTCCTTATTGCAGTCGCATCCAATGAGATATCTCCGGTATCGATATTCAAACTGCCGGCTGTAGTTGTAAGCGACGGTATTGTGTATGAACCCGGGCCATTTGTACTGTTAATGGTTACACCGGATGCAAGCGGAGATCCCGGGTTATAATCTTTGAGAACAGTACTTCCGCTGGCAATTTTATAATCTATGTTGTACGTATTTGCTGCTGTTTCTGTGTATTTGACTGTAAGTGTTAGCGCATTTCCGTTTTTATCATAAATAGTACAATCTTTTGTCGTATCGTTAGGATACGTACTGCCGGGAATTAATGTTCCGCTTTGAACTATGTTTTGTGTCTGTGTAACTGAAGAACTGCTTTGCAGGTTACCGCCCCAGGTCGTATCTGTCGTTTTTACTGCAGGGATTTTTAAATTTTTATCAATTTTAATGTCTTGTATTGTATTTCCGGCCGGCAGTACTCCTTCAACAGCAACCTTTCCCTGAACTATAGCACCGTTTTGCGGATTTACTAATTTACCGTCTGCATCAAAAATGAACGATCCGGCTCTGGAATAAAAATTTTGACCGTTGCTTTTTAATACAAATAAACCCGGACCTTGAAGCGCTAAATCTGTTGTGTTGCCTGTCTGTTCAAAAGTGCCCTGGTTCCAGTCTTTATCAATGGAATTTATTTTAGAACCAAGACCGATCTGAAAACTGTTAGTACCGCCCGTTGTTGCCGTCGGGTTTGTACCGGCTTGAATAAATTGATTAAATGTATCGCTGAAAGTAACCCTTGAACCTTTAAAACCTATTGTATCGACGTTGGCAATATTATTACCTATAACGTCCATCATAGATTGCAGATTACGCATTCCGGATACACCGTCGAAAAGTGAATTAAGAAGTGCCATTTTAACCTCCTAAGATTATTTCTGTTTGTTGATTCGACTTCAGTCAGTCGGTCGAATCACAGAGCGTCCTACAAGGTCCCGCTCTGATTGTTTAATTAATTAATTTTTATTGTGCAAATACCACACTATCTATATTTGTAAAGATATTTTCATTGCTTTCTCCTACCGGCAATGCAGTTACCACAGTTCTGTTGGGAATATTTACTACAAACGCCGTATTATTCATCATCACCAGCGAGTCTTTCGAACCTTTTGATTCGGCTTTTTGAACAGCATCCCGGATTTTATTTATTTCAGTATCGCTTAGTTGAATGTTCCGGTTTTCCAGTCTTTTTAATGCATGATTGGAAAACTTAACTTTATCCAGTTCCTGCTGAAAAATTGAACTAAAATTCTCAACATTTCCTTTTATCTTAGCCGGGCCGAAATCCTGCTGCTGAGTTATAGGAATAAACGGAACGCTTATACCGTTTATTTCAGCCATTATTTACCTCCTTAATTAGATGCATTTACAATCTCGGAAATATCCGATAGATTATATTCGGCATTATCTACCAAAAGTTTAGTGCCGGAACTTGTGTATTTTACCCCGGTAATTGTTCCGTATTTAAAACTATCCGATGTCATATCTTTGCCGTTAGTTGTTTTAGCATCAATTTCAAAAGTATAATTACCCTGCTGTACTTTATTACCGTTATCATCGGTAAAATCCCAGCTAGTTCTATTATCACCGGTACCGGTCGGTAAACCATCGATTGTTCTAACCAATGTTCCGTTCGAATCATATACTTTTACTGAAACTGCGGAAGCATCTGCCGGAAGATTATACCCGAGCTGAATTGTGTTCTGGCCGCTGTACGTTATATTCTGCCCGCTTATCTTAACATCTTTGCCTATAAGAGTAGCAGACATAGTATTGTTAATTGATTGGGCCAGAGCATAATTTGCGCTGATGCTGTTATTCATTGAAGAATTTAAATTCTGCAATTGTTGTAGTGAACTGAATTGTGCCAATTGAGACGCAAACTTTGTACCGTCCATCGGACTCATAGGGTCCTGATTTTTCATCTGTGTAATTAATAATGTTAAAAAATCATTCTCTCCGAGCGAATCATTTGCTTTTGTCGAGTTTGAAGATGTACTCGTTTGCGTGGCTGTTGTAGTTGAATTATTTATCGTATTTACCATATACTTCCTCCTATATTAAATATTCGTAAGTGTTGTAACCCATATTTTTTGAAGATATTATATTAGGATTGTTTTCAATCTTTTTATTAAATAGAGGATTACTCGCTTTTCTTTTTTGAGCAAAGGACTTATTAGATTTATCTTCACCGTTCGATACGGAAACCGACAAATTGCTTAATTGAAGACCGTTTTGTGTTAACGATTGTTTTAAATTATTGATATTGACTTGAACCATCTGCTTCACAGTTTCATTTTCCACTTCTATATTGGCATGAACTGCTTTATCTACTACATCCAAAGATATTTTTACTTTTCCGAGATCATCGGGCTTTAACTTTAATTCTATACTTTTTGATTTACCCTGCCCGATGAAGCGAGATATTTCGGAAATAAGATCGGATGCTTTAATTGTTTTATATATATTATTAAACTGTGTAACATTCTGGTTGGTATTGCCGGTTTTTACAGCAGATTGTTTATCCGCATTCAACATTTGTGCAGATAAAATTTTTGATTCGTCATTTTGTCTTTTACCGGAGTTAGCCTCTTTACCTGTTTCTCCACCCGACAAATTCGCTTTTGTAACGTTCATTTGTCCAAGTTTGTTTTCAGTTGAAATTTGAGTTTCTGTTTTATTGTTATTAACAGTCTTGCCGCCATCAGTTTCTGCAGATTCTTGTTTAACATTCTGTACTGCACCGCTTAATTTACTTACCGGATCTGATTCAATATTTGTATTTTCAGTAATTTTAATCGACTCATGTATATTCTCAGCAGTACCTCTATTTAAATTATGTGTAGTATTTTGGGATGATAAAATTTTATCCTGACTATCTTTAGAATTTCTTAATTCATGATTTATATTATCATTATTATTCGTCGTAGGTACTTTATTCTTAATAAAATCCTGACTTGTTGAAATTTTAAGATTTTCTGCTGAAGATGCTTCGGCTGGTATTTTCTGCTGGTTCAAAGTACTTTTAGTTTTTTCCATTTCCGAAGTTATCTTTTCAGTAATGCTATCATGTAAATGCTCTGTATGCTGCACTTTATTTAGGTCTGCTGTTTTTTGTGCATTTTTACCTTGAACTTCCAAATTGTCAGCACTTTTATTTTCATATAAAGTTTTCAAATTTAACCCGGAAGATTTGGTAAACGTTTTATTACCCGAATTAGTTATTGTTTCATTAACTAAGTCCTTTGATGTGGAAATATTTTTATTCTTCGAATTATCTAATTGAAAGAATAATTCTTTTTTCGGAGTAATTATTTTCGCATCAAATTTACCGGAAGTATTTAATTTTGATAAAAATTGTTCTAAATCTTGAATGTCCGTAAGCGAAGTACTTTTATTGCCGGTTACAGCCGTAATTTTAAAATTATTTCCGGTAACGGTTTCAGCAGCATTAACCGGTCCGCTACCTGAAGCTTGAATTGCATCAACTTTTGAGGGTAAATTCTCACCGCTCAAATTACTTAAAGCCTTTTCATTTCCCTGAGCGGAATCTACCAACAAAACCCGGTTCCCGTTATTCCGGCTTGCCGAAAGTGTTTGATGTTTAAAAGTTCCATTTGAAATTTGATTTAACAAACTGCCGAAAAACTTTTCTGCAGAAATATTTTCGCTCCCCGGATTCGTACCGGCTGCAGTTGCTTTTCCCCCGTTTGAAATCTTAATTTGTACCGGCTCATTTGCAAAATCGAAATTAAGAATAACCGGCTTATTGGATTGAAGTATATTAAAAATAGCCTGGTTAAGATTTATACCTGATTTTATAGCTTTATCGTTCTCTCCATCGGATTTATTATTACCAATGTTTGTCGAATCCGTTGCCTTATTCCCGTTTTCCTGGATATCAATATTTAATAATAAAGGAGTTTCATTTTTTAAGCCTGATTTCAATTCCGTATTATTTAATTCGGACTGAATATTAAATAAACCCGCTTTTAAGGAATTTATAGATTGATTTTGATTTCCTTTTATTCCGTTAAGAACAAATCCAAGTTTGGAAAGATGGTCAAACAAATCTTTGAGAAAGCTTTTTAGATGTGAAGCAGAAACCGTAGTTTGAGTTTCGTAATCATTGGCTATTGAATCATTTACAGTTAAGTTATTTTCTAAAGCGGCAGTATTAACTTTTTTAGCGCCTACAGATTTATTATCAATATTCTGCTCGGAAGAAACTTCACCCAAAATATCCTTAAAATTTATTGAAACAGAATTTGAAGAAACCGAATCGTTTGTTTTAATTGATTCGGACTGATTGGCTCCAACCAAACGAATAATATCGGAGAATAAATATGCCGGTTTATTATTATTTATATGACCCGGTAAGCCGGCAGCATCTTGTTGATTTGTATTATTTGTTGAAAGTAAGTTATTTAACATATCATTTAGCTCTTGTTATTCTGTTTGCAGTTACAGGATTAAATTGTGCTAGTATTTCTGCTGCTTTTTTATGTTTCATAGCATATATAATATCTTTTGCTACATTATCGGAATAACTTTCAATTATTTTAGCTGCCCGGTTCGCATCCATAGATTCATACAACTTTGAAGTCTTTTTTACCCAGTCGTTGTATGCACTATCGCTTTTTGACTTTGCTTCCTTAATGGATATTTTTTCTTCTAAATTACTCTTATTAATTTCCCGGTCTTTCTTAGCTAATTCTTTTTCAAGGGTTTTTAGGCTGTCTATTAATAAGGAATTATCCGGCTTAATTTTATAAACCGTATCGGTTTTATTATTCTTAATAAATACTTTTAACGAGTCAAAAATCTCATGTGTAAATTCTTTTTGAAAATAACCTTTTATATCTGCTATTTGTTCATTTTTAGAATTTTTATTTATTTTTTTATTTATTACTTTTTTTACAGGAGTAAAATCGAACTGAAAAATATTTCTGTAATCGGAGTTTAAATAAATAATTCCGCCTGTAACAAGAAGAAAAGCCACCAAAAAAGTAATGATATAAATAATCTTTGCCTTCACTTATTTTGCCTTACAAATTTTTGAGAAGCCAATTCATCTGCAAACCTCATTTCCAGCCGGTTTTGTTCATTCCTAAAATCTTCTTCGTAATTATCCTCCAATGTTTCAAAAATGGTGTGTTCCTTACTTTTCTGCAGCAATTCCTCCATTTTTATTTTTTTTCTTTCTTTCAGTTTGTTTATCTGATCAAGAATTGAAACTCTTTGTTTTTCTAAAAAATATTCATAACCTTTTTTAATTTTTAGCTCTCCTGCGGTTATGCTTTTATCCAGGGATTTATTCCTTGCAGCCATTACTTCATTGGTTAACATGTCATATTCAGCCATCATTTTATCAATCTGGATTTCAATAACCGCAACTTCTTTCTGAACCTTTTTTTCAAGCGTTTCTTTTACTTTTTTTATAGTTTCGAATTTATAAACAAATTTTGCCATCATTTACCTATAGAGGTTTTTCTATAATTTGGTTTAACCGAGAAATTGTTTCTTCATAAAGAGTTTTTTCCATCATATCCTGTTTTAAGAATCCTCTTAACAAATTAATTTTAGATAAAGAATGATCAATTTGCGGATTGCTTCCTTTTACATACGCACCGATATTTATCAGATCTTCGGCGTCTTTATACGTTGCAAGTATTTCGTTAAAAACAATTGCACGTTTGCGATGATCTTGTGAAACAACATCCGGCATTACCCTGCTAACGCTTTGAAGCGGATCGATTGCCGGGAATTGACCTTTGTTTGCAAGCTTCCTGGAAAGGACTACATGCCCGTCGAGTATTGATCTGACTGCATCGGCAATCGGTTCGGTCATATCGTCACCATCAACAAGCACAGTATAAAATCCCGTTATTGAGCCATTTTCCGTATTGCCCGCACGTTCCAGCAGTTTAGGCAAAATTGCAAAGACAGAAGGAGTGTAGCCTTTTGTTGTAGGGGGCTCACCCACTGTCAGCCCGATTTCTCTCTGAGCCATTGCAAATCTTGTTACGGAATCCATCATTAAAACTACATCCAATCCCTGCTCACGGAAATATTCCGCTATTGTTGTTCCTATAAAAGCGCCCTTCATTCTTACCAGGGCACTTTTATCGCTTGTTGCAACAATTACAACCGATTTTTTTAATCCTTCTTCACCGAGATCTTTTTCAATAAACTCTCTAACTTCCCTTCCTCTTTCACCAATTAATGTAATTACATTTATATCGGCATTAGTATTTCTTGCTATCATACCCATTGTAACGCTTTTACCAACACCGCTTCCGGCAAATATCCCGAGTCTTTGTCCTTTCCCTACGGTAAGTAAACCGTCTATTGCCCTTATTCCTGTCTGCAATGGTGAACTGATCCTCATCCTTTCCAGCGGATTAGGCGGTTCATTATAAATTGTTGTAAAAGATGAACAATTAAGAGGTCCTTTACCGTCAATGGGATTACCTAAACCGTCAATTACTCTTCCAAGTAGTCCCATTCCCACATTTACTGCAAAACTTTTTCCGGTTGCCTTTATTTCACATGAGGGAGAAATATTTTGGACCTCACCGAGTGCAATTGAAAGAACCTTTCCGTCTTTAAAACCAACCACCTCGGCTTTACAAGTTTCATTTCCTTCTTTATCAATTATAGTGCAAATTTCTCCCAGAAAAACATTGGGCCCCACTGATACAATAACTAACCCGGTTACATCGGTAACTTTTCCACTTACAATTAGAGGATCGGTTTTATCCAGAACATCTTTATACTTGGTAGAAATTCTTTCAACTACATCTATCATATCTTAGCCTCTAACTGTTTTTCGATTTCATGTAATTGAGAAGAAATCCTTGCGTCTACATTTCCTATTTCAGTTTCAACCAGACAGCCGCCTTTTTCAATTCTATCGTCTGCTTCAAATTTTATATTGTTATAAGAATCGTTGTTAAATTTTGTATAGCTTTCCCCATTTATTATTTCAAGATCTGCCGGATTAAGCCTTACAAATACTTTATTTGAACCGATTACTTTTCTGATCGATTCTTTCAGGACATCATTAATAATCGATTCTCGTTCAATTTCTTTATTTATAATTTTTCCGGCTATAGAAATAGAAAGATCGAGAACAATTTTTTCAAAAGCAGGTTCATATTCAGCCATTTTATTATCGAGCCGTAAAATTATATTATTCATATTGTCGTACTTTTCATTCAGCTTTTCCGCATAATCTTTTTCACAAGTTTCCTTTATAGACTTTTGACCGTCTGCAAAACCTTTTTCATATTGCTGATCAAGCTGTCTTTTAAATACATCTTCTTTGGTTTCCACAGAGTAATTGTTTTCTTCCAACTGATTTTTAAGAGATACGCTCAATCTACCGGATTTCGAGCTTAATTTGATTATGCTAGACATACATATCTTCGTTGCCTCCCCTTATATTGAGTGATATTTCACCGCTTTCTTCCAGAGACTTAACCACATCAATTATCCTTGCTTGAGCAGATTCGACTTCTTTCAGTTTAACTTTTCCCATATATTGAAGTTCTTCCTTTAACAAATCCGATGCGCGTTCGGACATATTCGAGAATATTTTTTGTTTCAGTTTCTCGTCGGCGATTTTTAAAGAAAGTGCCAAATCTTTTCTATCTATATCACGCATTATTTTTTGTATATCTTTGTCCTGAATGTTTATTATATCATCAAACATGAACATCAGTCTTTTAATTTCTGCGGCAACATCGGTATCTGTTTGCTCTATTCCTGAGAGAATTTCTTTGCTTAAACTGACGCTGGTCCTATTTAATACATTGGCAAGACTCTTTGTTCCGCCAATTTTACTTAACGACTGCCCCATACTTAATCCGGCCATTTCGTCCACGACTTTTTCAATTTGTTTTAATGTTTGCGGAGATATTTTCCCAAGCGTAGCAATTCTATAAGCCACATCGTTTCTGAGAGGATCATCTAATTCCTTTAGTGCTTCAGCTGTCTGATCGGGATGAAGATGCGAAAGGATTAATGCAATTGTCTGCGGGTGTTCTTTATTTAAAAAATTTATTAGCTGAGCCGAATCTGCTTTCTTTAAAACATCAAAGCCCCTAAGTGTAGTAAGATTTTTTACTTTCTCAATAATTTCGACAGCCTTGTTAAACCCGAATGATTTTTCCAAAACCGCCTGTGCAAATTCAAGTCCGCCTTCAAGTACATACTCTCTGGCAGTAACCATAGTGTAGAATTCTTCAAGAACCGCATCAACAGTTTGCGAAGGAATATTTTTTACTTTTGTAATTTCAGTGGAAATCATTTCAACTTCAGCAGCGTCCAGATGCTTAAAAACCTCTGCGGCGTTTTCAACATTCATTGCAATCATAAGCAGGGCTGCTTTTTGTAAGCCCGGTAAATCAACTGTTTTTAATTCTCCTGGCATATTCATTTCTTACATTTCACTTTCGTGTAACCAAACGTTAATTAATTTTGC
>CAZHBJ010000003.1:0-24472 GCA_964530445.1 uncultured Ignavibacteriaceae bacterium | reverse complement strand
TATAGCCATAATCATAATCAGCGGGTTTATCCATTTATTAATATTATCTACTCCGCCGCCTGGTTCGGCAACCTGAACATTATTATCTATTTCTTTTGTTTCAAAAGGAATATTTACAATTGAGAATTGGTCCTTTCTTGAAGGATCTATCCCTACGGCATTTTTAATAATTTCCTGTAGTTTATTCATTTGTTCGGTTGAACGCGGACTATAAACTGTTGTTGTTTTATCACCCTTTTTAACCACTTTCGGGACATCATTTATTACAGCAGCTACACTCAAACGCTCAATATTACCGCTGCCTTGAATTACTTTTTGAACGGTTTTGTTTATATCGTAATTAGTAATATTGTTCTGACTGAGTTGTGCAGTAGAATCGTTAAGATTCTTACCGTTATTTGTAGACTTAATAGATTGCTCGCTTATTGCAACCTGAGAATTAGGATCGTAAGTTTCCATAGTTCTTTGTACCTGGTCGAAATTTAAATCTGCATTTACTTCAACCATCGCATTACCGTAACCAAGCACATTATCAAGCATACTCTGTGCTTTTTGTGCAAGATAGTTCTCTACGGATTTTTTTATTTCATACTGTTTGGAACTTGAAACTGCAAGCGGGTCGGAATCTTCCTCCCTTGATAAAAGCTTTCCTTCAGTATCAATAAGTGTAACCTTGCCCGGCTGCAATCCTTCAACACTGCTTGAAACCAGGTTTAATATTGCAGCTATATTATTTCTTGATAGGTAATAACCGCTTCGTAATTTTAGAACCACAGCAGCTGTAGGTTGTTTCTGTTCGTCTTTAAAAACAGATTTATGAGGAATCACTATATGAACTCTAGCTCCTGCCACACCGTTTATTTCCATAATTGTTTTTGCCAATTCACCTTCAAGCGCTCTTTGATAATCCAGCTTCTGCATGAACTCCGACATTCCCATAGTAGTTTTATCAAAAATCTCGTAACCTACAATTCCGGAATTTGGAATTCCTTTACTTGCCATAGATAGTCTTTCTTCGTATACCTTATCCTTAGGGACTTTAATAACGGTTCCGTTATTGCTTATTTCATATGGAACTTTTTGAGCATTTAACTGATCCACAATCTTAGCAGCATCATCCTGATTTAAATTTGTATAAAGCGGTGCATAGTCCGGCTGATTTAAAAAGAACATTAGAGTAATAAGCATTGCTATTGTTACTCCTATCGTTCCGCCTATTACTAGCTTTTGCTGAAGCGAAAGCTTATTAAAAATATTTGTTACCTGGCTAAGTGAATTTTCCTTCATGGTAATTAAACCGGCATACTTGTTAGTTGATTATACATATCCAAAGCTTTATTCCGAATTTCCATCAACAGTTCAAGGCTTGTTTTAGCTTGTTCGCCGGCAATCATAACATCCTGGATTTCTACATTGCCGCCTTGTACAAATTGATTTGTCAGATCATCGGCATGAAGCTGGCTTTGATTTACCTTACCCAAAAACTCGGTTAAAACATTTTTAAAATCGTCTCCCTTGCTTTTATCGATACCGTTTTTGTCGCCCATTTGAGCTATAAAGCTCTGCATTCCGTCTATTTTCATAATTAACCTTTCTTATCAAATAAAGAACCGACTTTTACGCCCGACATTTCCCCGTTCCTTTTATAGAAATGATAGTCGGTAATATCTGTTTTGTTTTGAGGATAAAGATCCATAAAAAAATTTTTCTCATCTGCAGTAAGTCCGTCTTTTTTAGCTTGAACTGCGCTGCTGCTAACAGTTTTAGCCGTTGTTTTATTCAAACTAGAATTTTTAACAGTGCTGTTAATATGCCGAAGAGAATAATTTCCTATTACATTATTAGTTATCTTCATTAGTTAAATCTCCAAAGAGTCCTTAACCATTTGTTTGGAAGCATTTAGTGCAGTTAGGTTCGATTCATAACTCCTTGTAGCAGAAATCATATCAACCATTTCGGTTATTACATTTACATTTGATTCCTGAACATATCCTTTTGCATCGGCGTTCGGGTTGTGCGGGTCGTAAACAACCGGACCTTGAGAATTATCCGTGGTTACCTGTGTTTTTAAACCGGTACCGGCAGGATTTCCATTAATATCAAGGCTCGATGCCGGTTCGGAAATGTGAGCTTGATCGTTAACATTAAGCGGAAGTATACTCTGTTCAACCGAAAGATTGTTTGCAAACGGACTTTGATTGTCTCTTATCTCCAGGAATTTTCTTTGATAAGGCTGACCGTCGGCTGTACGGGTAACATCGGCATTTGCAATATTTTCGGCTATTAAATTCATACGCTTCCTTTGTATGCTTAAGCCTTTTGCACTTATGTTAAAGCCTGGAAAATTAATTCCGATTTTCATTTTTATACGTTTCCTTTTATTACCATTTGAATATTTCTAAAATAGTCGCCGATTTTTTTTGAGGTAAATTGAAAATTGAGATTGTTTACTGCCAGTTCGGACATCTGCTTATCGATATCCACATTATTTACTCCGGATATATCATTATTGCTTTTATCGGTTACAACATTGTATTCGGGAAGAGAATCAGGTTTATTTGCACCGAATTGTCTGCTATCATCTGTTTTCAGTAATGCCGTCATATTATCATCCAGAACATTTTTAAAAACTACATCCTGGCTGTGATAATTTTCAGTTCCGACATTTGCGATGTTTTTAGCTATTATTTTATTCTTAAGAGCACAGTATCCGGCAAAATTTTCTAACAGTTTTATTGTTGGCTGTGACATTTAAATACCTGATTTTTACTTTTTCATCAAGGTTCAAAATAAATGCCATTAAAAGAATTGATGTTTTTGCGAAATGTTAAAAGATTGCTTTAAGGAATTGGCTATATTCGTACACTTGTAAATTATTATTCAGAATAATCCAGAATAACCGATTTAGTTTGGCCGCACGAACAGACAAATTTTATTTCTTTAATAGAATCGTTTCCGTCTTTTTTTAATATAATCTTTACTCCCTCATGACTTTCTTCTTCTACAGAAATTTTAGTCTTTCCGATAACTTCTGCTTCCGAACCTTTTATATAGTTGCCGGAATTTTCATCCGTACTATAATTAAATTCTCTAAACAACGGTTCTCTAAACTCATTTTTCATTTGATATTACCTTATTAATTATTTCGGAAATTTTATCCAGCGGCGCAATTACATCTGCAAGCCCCGCATCTACAACGGCTTTTGGCATGCCATAAACAACACAAGAGTGTTCATCCTGTACTAAAGAATAGCCACCAAGCCCTTTTAATCTCTTTATACCTTCCAATCCGTCTTTACCCATTCCGGTCATAATAATACCTAGAGTACATTTTCCATATACGTCTATTACGGAATTCAGCATTACATCTACGGAAGGCTTATGAATTGTATCCGTCGGTTTCTCGGATATTCTTATAGCAATATCCCCTGCACTATTTTTATCCAACGTCATATGAAAGCCGCCGGGTGCAATATATACTACTCCGTTTCGTACCTTTTCTCTATCTTCGGCTTCTTTCACTTCAAGCTGGCTAATCCCGTTTAATCTATCTGCCAGTGATTTTGTAAACTTCGGAGGCATATGCTGGACTATAAATACCGGGCAGTTAATTTTTTTTGAAAGATGCGGAATAACTTTTTGCAGTGAAAACGGTCCTCCAGTAGAAATTCCCAATCCAACTGCTTTAAAACCAATTGATGGTATATCCGATAAAAAATTCGCTTTTTTACTTGGAATGGAATGATGTTCAATCGGTTTTCTAATCTTCCTTAATCTATCTCTGAGAATTTTTTGTTTTACAATTTCTTTTACCTTGAAGACTAAGTCGGATTTTATCTTAATAATATTAATATTTATATAAGAAGATTCCTTTGGAATGAAGTCGACAGCGCCGTATTCAAGCGCTTTTATCGTTTCATCAGCACCATCGGTTGTTAAAGAACTTAACATTATAACAGACGTTGGACAGTCTTGCATTATTTTTTTTAATGCCGTAAGACCGTTCATTTTCGGCATTTCAATATCGAGCGTAACTATATCCGGCTTCAAAGACTTAACAAGATCATATCCTTCCATTCCGTCTTTTGCCGTTCCTATTACCTCTATCTCCGGATCGCTTTCCAGCATCATTGAAATAGACTTACGCATAAATGCCGAGTCATCGACTACAAGGGCTTTTATTTTTTTATTACTCAACAATTTTATTTATTAATTCGTTTATATCAATTATCATTACTACAGTTCCGTCACCCATTATAGTAGAACCGGCTATTCCGTTGATGTTGCCGAGATAACTTCCCAAAGATTTAATAACTACTTCTTTCTGTCCTAAAAGTTCATCAACCTTTATACCAAATCTTTTCTCAGCCAAACCAACCACAACAACATATTGCCATATTTTCTTATTTTCATCATTATAATTTGCATATAGTAGATCGTCGATTGAAACAAGCGGGATAACGGTATCCCGTTTTTTAATAACTTCATTGCCGTTAATTGTATGTATGTCTTCAATATGAACTCTAAATGCTTCGATGACGGAATTAAGGGGAACAACTATTTTTTCCGAATTTACTTTAACTATCATACCCGGAATAATTGCCAATGTAAGAGGGAGTTTAACAATTATCTTTGTTCCTTTACCTACGGAAGACTCAATACTTATTATACCGCGAAGTTTTGCCACGTTGGTCTTAACAACATCCATCCCCACCCCTCTACCCGATACATTTGTAACAACTTCGGCAGTGGAAAATCCGGGAAGAAAAATTAAATTATAGATATCCTGTTTGGACATTTCCTTTGTTTTCTCTCTGGAAATAAGTCCTTTTGAAATAGCTTTTTCTTTTATTATTTCAGGATCAATTCCTCCTCCGTCATCTTCTATTGTAATAATTATTTGATTACCTTCCTGCTCGGCCGAAAGTGTAATTGTACCGGTAGGTTCCTTCCCAATCTCTTCTCTCAATTCCGGAGATTCGATTCCATGATCAACTGAATTTCGAATTAGATGTACAAGCGGATCATTTATTTCCTCTATCAATGTCTTATCCAGCTCGGTATCTTCACCTCTTATAACCAGGCTAATTTGCTTATTTGTCTCACGCGCAAGGTCTCTTACTAACCTGGGATAACGGTTAAAAACTTTTCCTATCTTAACCATTCTTGTTTTCATTACAACAAGTTGAAGCTCATTAGTCATTAGATCGATTTGTTTGGCTGCGTCCGCTAAATCTCTTGAAAATTTTGTCCCCTCATATTCAAGAGCAAATTCCGAATTCACCTGTGCAAGCCTGTTCCTTCCCAGAACAAGTTCGGAAGCGATGTTCAGCAGTTCGTCAAGTCTTTCTACATCAACTCTAATTGTATTTTCAGCTTTTCTTGACGCAGTATTTGTAACTGTTTCTTTAACTGCAGGAACCTGCACTTGATTTGTAATAATATGATCCTTCTTTACCGGAATTTCTTTTTCATGCTTGTCATTTTCGGTTTCTTTTTCTTCCTTTTGTAAAGGTTCTTCAACAGTTTGTGCAGGAGCGGCTTTTTTTGCTTTCCTTCCTGCAGTAGATTTTTTCTTGTTTGCAGTACTCGTTTCCTTCTTTTGCGGCGATGATTTTCCCTTTCCGGCTTTTTTTGTTTTTCTGCCGGTGCTGTTTTTCACAGGTTTTTCATCGCTTACTTTTTCGGAAACAGCTTCTTCGGGAGCTTTCCCTTCAAGCTTATTAATTAAATTAGTTAAAACATTTACTGTTTCATCAACCGGAACATCTTCATCTAATTTAGTCTCTATGGAAACAAGTAAATCTTTTATTTTATCATAAGCTAAAAAGATTCCGTCAACAAGATCTGAAGATAAAACCGCTTCTCCTTTTCTCAGCTTGTTTAAAATATCTTCACACCTGTGGGTAACTTTGGTAAGCTTTTCAAGTCCTAAAAAGCCCGAGGTTCCCTTAATTGTATGAAAAGACCTAAAGACATCATTTAATAGTTCATTATCGTCAGGTCTGTTTTCAAGTTCGATAAGGTTTACATCCAGTTTTTCCAGTATCTCTTTTGTTTCAACCAAAAAACTTTCTACGATCTCCTTCATCTCGGGATCTTTTAACATTACATATGTGTCGTTTGAAGCCATAATTATGAAAATAATTTATCTATTTCGTCTTGAGTTGTTTTACTTAATGTATTATTAACTAGGGAATCTGCCAATTCTTGATTTTTTGAAGACTTACTGTATTCGGCATCAGGGTTAAATGAAGAATCACGAGTTGATTCTTCAGGCGCATGACTAATAGCATTTAATTCCGAATTATCTAGATGCAACATGAGTGACGACAACCTGTGCCGTACAGATTCGATTAGATGATTAACCGCTGCAAGCTGCTGGGAGGTGATATCCTGTACTTGCAGTGATAAAGTAATATTGTATACATCGTTATTAATTTTATCCAGAGTTTTCTGAAAGTCCGACATTACTTCTACCGTAGTATCAAGCTGCTCAAATTCCATAACTAAACTTTTAGCTTTAGAATTATTTTTTAACAAACCTTTAATATCTTTCCAAAGTTCTTTTTTCCTGGTCTCTTTTTCCTGAAGTGCTTTTAGCTCTTGTTTTATTTTATCAAGATCCGCGGAAATTAAGTCGGCTATATCCAATATTTCCGTGGTTGCTAATTCCGTAGCGCTCGAAATATTACTAATCTGATCTTTAGCTTTGGGAATTTTACTTGTGCTGTCTGCAATGGAAGTATTAATATCTTCCAGCAACGGAACAGTTTCTTTCATAAAGTCTATAATACTCTGAATTATCGGGATTAATTTTTGTCCGTACCGGAAAACAGACTTTAGGTCGTTTAGCCTTTCAAACAAATCGGACATGGTTGACACTTGTTTCATAATACTGTCTTTCTATACTGCTTGTAAAACTTGGTCTATTTTTTCTTTAAGAATTTGCGGGGTAAACGGTTTGACCACATAATTATTTACCTTTGCCTGAAGAGCTTCAATAATGTCTTCTTTAACTCCGCGCGTTGTAACCATTAAAACAGGTAAAGAAGATATTTTATCGTCGCCTCTTATGGTCTTAACCAGTTCAAGGCCGGATAGAACAGGCATATTCCAATCGGTTATAACAAAATTTATACTACTGTCGGCTCCAAGCTTATCCAGGGCTTCTTTCCCGTCACCTGCTTCAACATAGTCATTATAACCAAGGTTTCTTAAAGAATTTACTACAATTCTGCGCATTGTTACAGAATCATCTACCACAAGAAATTTAAGATCCATAGTTTTTTTCCTTAGTTTAAATATTTAGATACTTCATAAACAATTCTTTTAGGATCAAACGGTTTAATTAAATACGAATCTGCTCCTATTTCAATTCCTTTTTGGATTTCTTCGCTGCCTGAAAGAGAAGACAATATAATAATCGGTATTTCTTTAAACTGGTCGTTTCCTCTCATCGCTTTTATTAATTCAAAACCATCCATATTAGGCATATTTAAGTCTGTTATTACTAAACTTATCTGCTTATTCGGTAGTTTTTCCAGCGCTTCCATACCGTCTACAGCAGGGATTATTTCGAAGCCCTTCATCGCCAGAGCAAAGGTTACGAATTTTCTTATAGATGGCGAATCATCGGCCACAAGAATTATTTTTTTCATCGCTATTTTTTTTACTCCTTCTTATAACCAATAGTCTTGGGAAAATTTACAATACTGAATGCTTTGGAAATCATATGTAGGGTCTCCGCATAGCCAATAAATAAATATCCGCCTTTGTTGAGCGAAGAATATAGTTGATTTATAACCTTAATTTTTGCCTTTAGGTCAAAATAAATTAGTACGTTGGCACAAAATATTATATCAAAATTAGTCATGGTCTTCATATCAAAATCATTAAAAAGATTTAATGTTTTAAATGATGCCATACTTTTAATTACCGGATTTATTTCATGTGCATTTCCCATATTCCTAAAATATTTTTTTAAATAATAAGGCGGAGTATTTCTGATGGAATACTCTTTATAAATCCCCGAATTTGCAGTTTCTATAACCGCGTGGTCTATATCCGTACCTATAATTTCAACTTCAAGACCGGGATATTTAGGCTTCAACAAATCATTTATTATAATTCCAATTGAATATGCTTCTTCACCTGATGAGGAAGCTGCACTCCAAATTCTGATTTTTTGTTTCCCGGACTTTGCTTTTGATATCAGCAATTCGGGAATAACCTTCAGTACAAGTGCATCGAGCTGTGATTGATTTCTAAAAAAGAAAGTTTCATTTATAGTAATTGCTTCGAATAAATATTTCTTTTCCTGATTACTGCCTGCTATCGATCTTAAAAAGTCATAATACTCTTCAAACGAATTTTTACCGAGAAAATTAATTCTTTTTAAAAGCCTGCTTTCCAATAAATATTTTTTGTTATCCTGGAAATAAATTCCGCAGTTATCATAAATGAATTTTCTTAAATTATCGAAAAGGCTGTCCGATAATTTTAAATTATTGTCGGTCTTAAACTGATAGTTAAATCTTGGTTTTGCAAATGTGCTCGGTAATTCAGTCATAGTATATTCTGATATCGCTTTTCATTAAATATTAGACTTTTCACTTAAATAAAATTTAGCGCGTTCACTTATCATTTCTTCCGGATCTTCCGATAATTTAACTATTGCTTTTTCTGCAGTTTCGCCGCCTATGCCGCTTAATACTTCCAGCAGCTTTAGTTTATTCCATAAATTGTTATCTTCAAGCATTTTATCCAGGAATAATAATGCATTTTCGGTATCTATAATAAACAGCAGTTCGATAGATAATTTTCTTACCTCTTCATCAGGATTATCAAGACAATTAATCAACGAATCGGTTAAATTTCTTATTTGCAATTCGGATAAATAATCTTCGACTTGAAATCCGTATTCTTTAATAAGCTCAAGCGAAAGCTCTAAAAGGTTTTTTAAATTATTATGTTTGTTGTTTAATCGTGTTATTAAAATATCGAAAAACGTTTTGGGGTTCCCCAATAATTTAGGCTTAATTATTTCATCGGTTTCATAATCTTCACCGAATACATTCATACAGGCATGTATAATATCCGGGCCTTCAAAAGCTATGATTAAGTTTACTGCTGATTTTTTGTATTTGGCATCGGCTTCTTCTATAGTTTGAAGTATGGAATTTTTCATTTTTTCGTCGAATGGGACATCGAGACCATATTTGTCTTTTAATGAACATATTGATTCGATAATAGGCCATATTAACGGGCCTTCCGTATGATTAAGCTCTGAGATAAGGAAGTAAAAAGATTCCTGGTTTCCTACCAGCCCGAGACTTTCAATCATAGAAAATTTAGTTAGGTTATCTTCATCACTATATTTTGAAATTATAAAGTTCAGAGCTTTGGAAGTGCCGATTTTGCCAAGGGCTTCAGTAATAGTTGGTTTAAAAAGTTCATTTTTATCATAAATAAAAATCATAAAGTCTATGGCAGCCTCGTACTTTAAGTTACCGAGTGCCTCAATGCAAGCCATAATTACGTTATCGTTTTTGTTTATTTTTAAGAGCTCTAAAATTTCGGGCGCTGCTTTAGAATCTCCGATCAATCCCAGAATATCTACAGCAAATTTTTTATCGTCATCGTTGCCTGTATAAATCGATTCGAGCATTGCCTCAATGGAATTATTGCCGATTTTAAGCAGAATCTCGCCGGCTAAATTCCTCGTAGAAATATTAGATGAGGATATATATTTTACAAGATATTTGGGTATTTGAGAACTGGGATTTACTGTTAACATTAAATCAACGGCATTCCTAACCCCTTTATCGGTATCATCCAGCATCCTACAAATATCCTCAACAAGGGAGTCGCTTAGATTTTCATTAATCAATGATTCTACTGCAGTTTGTCTTTCCGAAGGATTCCCGGATTTTAATTGCTTTAATGCACCAATTCGCAAACTATCATTTTGGATCATGTAATATTACTCCCAAATGATTTTTTCTCTTAAATTATTATTGTATAGTCGATTTTCTTAAAATTATTATCGAATGTTTCATCGATATATTTAGTTTAATTTCATGTTTTTACTCAATATTGATGCCGTATAAAAACATTTTAAATTTTTATAATTTTGACATTAAGAGAGACAGCAACTGTATAATATTAGCCACTTGAAAATTGTTGTACATTTTTTGGAATTTATGCTTGAGGTAATATATTTACACAAAATAAGATGAGGACATAATTTGCATGAGATAAATTTTTCAACTAAAAAAAAATTTTAAATCGTTTGAGGGTGCTCCACTTAAAATCCAATTATAGAAAAAGTGTATTAGAGAAATCAATCTATAATGGTAGGCACTTAATGGAAACACCCTCATTTTTACAGACTCTGATAGATTAAGATAGTAATATTTAAAAAGTCTTGGTAAAACTTTTTATCTTATTTTACACCGGCTTTATTGAAAAAGGTACTATAACTTTTATCGGTTCCTTTAATATGATTTATAAGCCAGCTTTTTAAGAACATTATGACTTCTTGTGATATGAAAGAATTACCATTCTTTAATTCATTTTCAAATTCATCAACCTTTTTTGTAAAATTAGAATGAAGTATTTTATGCTGTGAAATATCCGGATAATTATGCCGGCTCATCAATTCTTCTTCAAAAGAGAAATGATATTTTGTATAGGAAACGAGTTCACTAACAACTCTTTGCAAAGATTCTCCGCCTTTTCCTACCTTCATAGATGAATGCAGATCATTTATTAAGTTTACCAATTTAACATGCTGATCATCAATATCCTTAATGTTCACACTATAATCGTTAGACCAGTTTATTAATGCCATAATTTTTTGATTTTGTATTATTAATTAAGAAATTATTTAAACCTGATTATTGTATAAAGGGTGTCACCGACCCCTTGATATTCTGATATGATTTTTAATATTCAATTTAATTATCTCCAAAACATTTTAATTTAATTCGGAACTAACTAAAGATTCCTCATTATTTTCTGAAAAGACATTACTTTTATTAACCTTAAATTGTGAAATTAATTTTTCTAAACTTTGTGTAAGGTTATTTAATTTTTGTGCGGAGCGAGCAATTTGCTGAGATCCTGCATCGCTTTGCTTTGTAACGGTGCTTATTGATTCGATATTCTGATTGATCTCCTCTGCCGTTGCCGATTGTTCTTCACTCGCAGTGGCTACAAGGGCAGCTATATCGGAAACTTTTTGTGCTCCTTCAATAATATCGACAAGAACATCCCCGGCTTTATTTGCCAGTTCTTTTCCGGCATCTACTTCCTGCTTCCCTTTTTTCATCGATTCAACCGCTTCTGTAGTATCCTGCTGAATCTTCTTAATCATTCCTGCAATTTCTTTAGTTGCTTTTGTAGTACGCTCGGCTAACTTTCTTACCTCATCGGCAACAACAGCAAATCCTCTTCCCTGTTCGCCTGCCCGTGCAGCCTCTATTGCCGCATTTAATGCCAGCAAGTTAGTTTGATCTGCAATTTCTTCAATTACCTGAATTATTTCACCAATTGAATCACTGCTCTTTCCGAGTGCTTCAACAGTATCGGACGATTGTTTAACCACATCGGCAATCCTCATCATTCCTTTAATTGTATCTTCAACTACATTACCGCCTAATTTAGCTTTTTCACCCGATCCTTTTGCCGTCTCTGCAGCAAGAGATGCATTTTTAGTGTTATCCAAAATGGTTTTTGTCATTTGTTCAATCGAGCCTGCTATTTCCGAAATCTGCTGTGTTTGTTCGCCCGAGCCTGCAGCCATTTCTTCAACGCTTGCAGAAATTTGATTTGACGCGCTTGCGGTATAAAGTACGGTCTGACTTATTTCGTTAAGAACTTCGGAAAGTGAAGCAATAACCGTGTTTATATTGTCTTTTATTATTTGATGATCCCCTTTAAAATTACCTTCCACAGGTTTTGTAAAATCGCCGCTAGCCATATATTTTAATACATCGCCGGAAGCATAAATCGGAGCCAGCACAGCATCCAGAATAGAGTTGATTCCTGCTATAAGATTACCCCATTCACCTTCGAACTTGGAAGCATTACCGCGTAAAGAAAGATTTCCTTCTTTATTTGCTTTAATCAGCTTATCCGCCTCTTTTAGTAATTCATCAATATTTTCCGCTTCCTTATTAAATGCTATTGCCAGAGCATCTTTATCCGAAGCTAGGGGTACTTTTTTAATTTTACCTTCGGCAATTTGCTGGGCAGCGTAAATTTTATCTACTTGAGCATTTTGAAGTACTTTTAATGATTCGGCTAGTTCGCCAACTTCATCTTTTGCGTTATAGTCTATTGGCACATCATAATTACCAAGTGCAAATTCCTTTAGAATTTGTTTCAATTTTCCAAGAGGTTTGGTAATTGCCGGCGCTAAGAAGAAAAGGGCCAGGATAAAAATAGTTGTACCAATAATCGAAAAAATAAATAAATATGTAATTGAACTGTCCACCGAATTTTTTACGATTAAATTAAGATCATTTCCTTTTTTAGCTAAATCTTTATGTATTTTTTTAAATTTATTTAAAAGGTTCACACCCACTTCTTCACCGGAAGTAGTTGCAATGTCCGCAGCCATATCATAGCTTTTTGTAGCCGATGCACTTAAAATAGCATCTGCTGCCAAACTCTTATATTGTTCCCAAATAACTTTAACTTGTTTTATTTCTCCGCTTATTGCAGTATCAATTTTTGATTCCGCAAGCTGAGAAATACTTGAATCGATTGAAGCTTTTAAGATTTTATATTCTTTAAAATTATCGTTAAATTTTCCGGCAAATGCAGGCATGGAAAACTGCATCATTAAATATTGAGTATGCTGATAATTTGAATATACGTTGCTTATTTGCTCCTGAGGATAAATATAATCCTCAAAAATTTGATTTTTTACTTTAAGCATCTTATTTAATTGTAAATAGCTTATTATTGCTATTACAACCGAAATTGCAGCGAGAATTGCGAAACCGCCCTGAATTTTTCGGACGAATTTAATATTAGAAAACCACTTCATTATTCTACCATGTTTTTTCATTTTAATGAATACGAGTAATTTTTAAGAATCGTATTTGATTTACTATTGTAACTTAAAAGTTATAGCAAGTGATAGTTTCACCTTAACAGGTTTGCCATTGTTTTCACCCGGAGTAAATTTTACAGCCTTTACTCCGTTAATTGCAGCTTGATCACATCCGGCGCCTAAACCTTTAATAACTTTTACATCATCCACATTACCTTTTTCATCTACATATACAAGTAAATATTCCTTACCTTGAATACCGGATTGTCTTGCAATTTCCGGATAAGTAATGTGTTTGTAAATCGCAGGTAAACCCCCTTTAGGCTGGGGCATAACTTCTGCAAAGGGTAAATACTTATTTTGCTGTTGGGCAAATATTGCGTTTGGATAAAGAATGCCAACGATAAAAATGAATGCGATAAGAATAGAACCGAACAATCTCATTTTTTTTCCTTTAATTTTTAATATTTCTGTCCTTATAGTTTTATTATCGTAGATTATTAAAATAAGTTGATATTAAAAACTAAATTAATGTGTTGCTTAGATTAATTTTTTTGAAATGATTTAGAGAAGCCTAAATATTTATATTATTGCGGTATAATTATTTGCAGATAACTTTAATTTTGCCGTAATTTTTTTTATTAAGTAATTTTTCGGGATAATATCTCTTTTATTAAGCTTAGTAATTCGACTTTTGTAAATGGTTTTGACAGGTAGTGAGTTAAGCCTTGAGAAAGGAATTCTTTTTTATCATTCTTCATTGCAAAGCCTGTTACGGCAATAATAGGTATTTCTTCATATCCTTTAATTTTTCTAATTTCTTTCGTTGCCTCCATTCCGTTTATTCCTACACCTAAACCGATATCCATTAATATTAAATCGTAACTATTTTCTGCGGATAATTTGATCGCTTCATTTCCGTTGTCAGCCGAATCAACAGAAAAGTATTTATTTAAAACATGATGCAAGTAATTTACACTTACTTCATCATTGTCAACAACAAGTATTTTAATTGATTTATTTTTATTAAAAGGGATCTCATGCCCGTCTTTAACCTGTTTATTTTCCATTAAGTCGCCGGACACAATTAGCGGGAATTTTACTATAAATGTGGAGCCCTTTCCCAATTCGCTTTCCAAAGAAATTGTGCCTTTCATTAATTCAACCGACTTTTTGGTCAATGTAAGTCCAAGCCCGGTTCCTTCGAAATGCCTGTTATACCCTTCGCTTACCTGGCGGAATTCTTCAAAGATTATTTCCATGCTTTCTTTCGGTATTCCGATACCGGTATCTATAACTTTTATTACCGACCAGGGAGAACTGTCTGAATTTGATGAATCGATTTCAACAATTACACCGCCTTCCTTTGTATACTTGAGAGCATTATTAATTAAATTATTAAGAATCTGAATAAATATTCTTTCATCCAGCATAGAACTAACTTCCTTTTTAACAATTGTTCTCAAATAAAGGTTTTTAGAAGCAGCAAATCCTTCAAAGTTTTTTACAACTTCTTTAATCATTATCCCGATATTTATTTCTTTATATTTTATTTCCTGTCTGTTGGATTCAAGACGGGCTAAGTCAAGTAATAAATTAAGAGTATCCAGCAGTCTTTTACCGCTGGAATAAATGGTAGCGGCCATATCTTTATGATATGAATTTGCAATATCATTCTTTAATAATTCGGAAAAGCCCAGTATGCCTATCATTGGTGTTCTCAATTCATGGCTCATATTTGCAAGGAAGTTTGATTTAAGCCGGTTCATTTCTTCGGCTTTTTCTTTTGCATGCTTCAATTCAATTTCGTAAGCTTTACTATCTGAAATATCTCTGAATATACTTAAAACAAATTTTGTATTATTTATTTCTATTAAGCTGTTAGAAATATCCAGCCAGATCTTTTTACCGTTCCAAAGTTCAGTCTCTGCTTCCCTCCTTGCTAAAAATTTTCCAATCCTAATATTTTCAGTGAAAATTTGAGATGCGTTAGCATCGTTTTTGTAAGCTACTTGATATAACCGGCCTATAAATTCTTTTTCTTGTTTCTCAAATAAACTGCAAAATGCATTATTTACTCTAATTATAATTCCATCTTCATCGCAGAGCCTCATAGCATCCCTGGAGTTTTCCCAAACCGAACGGAACTCAACTTCCGATTTTAATATTAATTGTTCTGTTTTTTTACGTTCGGTAATGTCTACTGCAGTACCCATTATAGCTTTACCGTTTTCATAATCTATTAGTTCGGTGTATAGAATTGCGCTTATTTTCTCCCCGGCTTTTGTTAATAAATTATACTCAAATCCTTCAACATTTTCGCCTCTTTGATGCGACTGATAGCTTTTTATTATCAGTTCTTGTTTTTCAGGATCAATTAACGACAAAAAGTTGAAATCGTCGTTATAAAATTCTTCACGACTGTAACCCAGCAACTCAATACATTTCTGATTTACATAAGCAACTTTACCCTGGTAATTTATAAATATCATATTTGGCGACTGTTCTGCTAGATATCTGAATTTTGATTCACTATTCTTTAAAAGCTCAATGGAATTCTTTCTTTCTGTAATATCTTCTTTAACTGCAAGATAATGTGTTATTTTACCTTCGGAATTTAATATTGGTGAAATTGTAGCAGATTCCCATAAATATGAACCGTTTTTCATTTTATCTAAAAATTCCCCCCGCCATTCTTTGCCAGAACTAATAGTCTCCCACATTTTTTTGTAATCTTTATCACTTGTATGACCGGATTTTAAAATACTGGGATTTTTACCAATAATTTCTTCTCTTGAATAGCCGGTAGCCTCACAAAAGCGCGGATTAGCATATTCTATCTTAGCTTTAGTATCTGTAATAATTATACTAACCGGACTTTGTTCAATTGCTAGAGAAAGTTTACGAAGCTGTTCTTCGGCATATTGCCGTTCCGTAACATCATGAATTATCGAAAAAAGAACTTTCTTATTATTTAGTGCTACCGGTGTTGAATGCACTTCTACATAGCGAACTTCACCATTTGCCAGTCGATGAGGAAAAATGAAATAATTGGTTTTATAAGATAAAGCTTCCAGACGTTTAGACGTAACCATATCCGGCTCTAAAATATTAATATCCTGAATCTTCATCTTTGAAAGTTGGTTAAAAGAATAGCCGTAAAATTTTTCAGCCGCATTATTAGCTTCTATAATCTCACCTGATATTGGTTCAATAAGAAGCATTACCGCACTATGCTGGGAAAACATATTGTGAAATCTTTCTTCACTTTCTTTTAACGCTTTTTCAGCCTTTCTTCTTTCAGTAACATCTCTTGAAACAGAAACGATATAATCACGTTCCAGCTTAATCAGCTTCACATTTAATTCTACCGGAAAAATTGTTCCGTCTTTCCTAACATGATATCGCTCGGCAACAATATAACCATTCTTTCTTAATTCGGAATCCAGATTAAAGAAAGCTTCGGGTTTAAGGTCCCGGTCAATGTCGAATATCGTTTTTGATAGTAATTCTTCCCTGGTATAGCCTAAACTTTTCCAAGCATTATCATTTATATTTACAAATTTGCCCGTGTCAGGATCAATTATTTCTATTGAATCATTTAATTGATTAATTAGAGTATTAAAAAGGACCAAAGACTCTTCTACTTTTTTCCTTTCGGTAATGTCAAAAGCATTTGCAAGTATTGCATGTCTACCGTTATAATTTATAATATTACCTCTGAACTCAATATTTTTTACATCCCCGCTTTTAGTAACAATTTTAAATTCATATTCGTTTGGAACATTTTCTCCTTTAATTCTGCGGATGCCTCTGTCCTTAACCATTTCACGCTCATCAGGATGAACCATTTCCCAAAAATACATTTTCAATAATTCTTCACGTGAGTATTCCGTAATTTGAATCATGCTGAGATTAACATATTTAATTAGGTGGTCTTGTACAATAAAAATTGCTACAGCCGAATTTTCAGCAAACATTCTAAAGCGTTCTTCACTTTCTCTTAATAATAATTCCGACTGTTTACGTTCTGTAACATCAATAGTATATCCGGCTAGATATCGCGGATTGCCGTCTATATATATGGGGAATTTTGTTGTTGTATAGTATTTACCGTATAATTCTTCTTCAATAGTAACCGGCTTCTTTCCGCTTAAAACCTTTCTATCATCCTCAATCATACTTTTAGCCATATCGGAGGGAAAAAGATCATCCATTGTTTTCCCCAGCAATTCTTCCAAAGGCTTTCCGAGCATTTCCTCATAATTGCGGCTTAAACGGAGTGATTTTAAATTTTCATCTTTAAAGAAAACATAAATAGGACTGTTTTCCATAAAGTGTTTAAATATTTCCTCGGTATCGTATAAAGCTTCCAGTGCTTTTTCTCTATCCGTAGTATCTGTTATGTATCCCCTTAATTCTATCAACTCTTCTTTTTCATTAAATATACCTGTAATATTCTCAACAATGTACAACGGATCGCCGTCCTTTGTACGCATCTCCACTTCAAAATTAGTGAGTTCTTTCTCCTTCTTTACTAAATCCAAAAACTCGGTCCTGTTTTTCTTTGACGGATATAAATTGTTGAGGTCAAAATTTTTAGCTTCTTCCAGAGAATTAAAATGAAACGTTTTTAAGAAAGCGGGATTACAATTTAATATTTTACCTTCTGGAGTTGAAATTAATATTCCGGAAAGTGCTTGTTCAAATAATGATTCATATTGTTCTTTACTTCTAATTATTTCATCCAGCAAGTTTTTCTTTTCGTTATAATGTTTTAATTCGTTTTTTACTTTTTCCTGAGATTTAAAAAATTTTATTATAAAAAACGAAACCAAGAATAATAGGATGATAAGTCCGGCAAGCAGTAAAATTGTATTTTTTCCCGCTTTATCAAGATAGCTTAAAACATCCTCATTCGGAGTAGATATAACAATTTTCCATTTTTCATTATTTAATTTTAGCGTATTGAATGACGATGTTTTCCACTTTCGATTCTTTAATATATAATTTACCGTACCGCTATTTTCCGCTTGTATGGTTTTTAGATAGGTATTATCCGTATGACATTTTAAGCAGTTGCCGGTTATTTTATTAATATTCATACCTACCATATCAGGGTTACTGGAATGATAAATTACATTCCCTTGTATATCAGTAATCCACATGGAATAAATTTTCTTTTTTAGATAGGATTCGGTATTCTTTAATGAGAAAAATTTATGGGCATTAATATTATAGGCAACAAATAAATACTTATTTTTGCTTTTTCCAGGGTTTGGAAGTCTAACCGGAACATAAATAGTAAAACTGTTTGTTTTCGAAGGCTTACTATTTTTATTTTGCTCATCATTGATAAAATACTTTAAACTATCCTTCAAGCACTTTTCTATAATTACGTTAGATAATGTTTTTTTATCGTAATGTTTATCGCTCGATTTAATTAATTTCCCCTGTAAATTGTAATAATCAATTGATTTGATAAAAGGTCGGTATGATTTTCTAAATATTTTGTCGTTTCTTGTTAATTTAACAAATCCGTTATTTTTCTCTTTGTTATAAATATAATCGGTGAAATCTACAATTGTATTTATTTGGGTAGTAAAATGCGTACTAATATCATTTGCTATATATTGCTGATGGTTAACAAACTCTCTAAATATTTGTTTTTCAGAGGTTTTATAAATATTATAAATTAAGTAGATGATTGAAAGGAATAATATGCCGGAAACTACTAATATTATTCTATATTTTTTCATACATATTTAAATACATTAAATCTATTTCGGATAAATTAATTAATTCCAAATATTTAATCTTTTAGCAACAGAAATAGTTTTTCCACATTTGAGGAGGGGTAAAGTTGAACGGAACTGTATGCAGAGAATTTGAAAAAATAAACGCATAAATATAATCACTTTTTTTATTTAATTGCAACCACGATAAATATATTCCAAATATTCTTAAGAACAATAGGATAATGATTTTAAATTCATAATTTTTTTATAAATGAAAATAAGCAATACAGGTTTTAATTCACTTGCAGCGCAGGATTAAAATCCTCAACTGAGATACTTTGCTGCTTGCAGGAAGAAAATTCATTCTTTAAAAACGGTTTTTCGCAGTTAAAGTAGAATTAATTTTATTCAAATATTTTACAATTAAAAAATTTTTCGTTCGATTAGATTAATATTTAACATGTTTAAATTAACTATATCCTCGCTTTTGTTATTTTCAATATAATATTATCAAATAACATTATAATGTCAATAAACTTCTTTGATTATTTTATCTTTTATTCCCTATAAAATCATCAAGCTTAGAATAGAACTATTCCGGATTATTATTTTCTTTTTTGTGTGGGAATATCGATCTAATTATTTTAGCGAATTCAGTACATTAACATAAATTTTATATTTAAGACATAATAAGGTTCCGCACCGTTCAAATCAAAAAATGCTCTTGGACCTATTTCCAATCCTAAACGATTAAATTTTAAAATATATCCTAAATCAAAAATTAGCGTTGTTATATTTTTCAATTTCTTATAATTCGTCTCAGGTGTTTGTAATTCTTCAATCGGATTATAATATCTATAAAATACAGAGAAGACAATCTCTTTTGACTCATCAATTTTAGAATTCAGATGTAAACCGCCTTCCATGGCAAGACCTTTATCCTTTGCAATTAGAGAATATCCATTCCAAAGTTCGGTTTCTGCTCTTTGAAAGATATAGCCAATCCCCGTAGATATAAAAAACTTTTCTTTACTTAATAAATAAGTTCTTATAAAATACTCATTTTGATTATTGAAATAACTTGTTAAAAGTTTTGAATGACTGAATGATAAATCTATTCGCCCTTTATATGTAAGTGCTGCATTAAACCCTATTTGGTCTTGCGAGGAGTATCTTCCGTAATTTGCCCCTGCGGATAAGCCGCTTTCATTATTAAAATAAATTCCTTGGGCAAAAACAGAGTTAATTAGAATTAAGAAGAGAATTAAAATTTTCATACTCACCCGCCCCATTTATTTACGCTTTAAGAAGAAATATTAACCTTAAAGGAAATTAAATATTTGAGATTTGTTTTGCAATGATGTTATGATGTTTTTTATCGAATTACTAAAAGATTTGTTACTGTTAAACATTATTACTCTGTTATTGTTTTCAGCTTGAAGATTTTAATGAAGAAATTTTTGTTATTCTTTAAAAATAATTTCTTCCGATTTCCTTACCTTTGAAAACATTTTAAATACTTCATTATGATGCTTTATTATTTGTTCCGCGGTAAGTATTTTATTGTCAGTTGTACTATGGCAATCTCCTGCAACTTCAACATTATACCCTAGACTAAAGGCTCTTCTAATTGTCGTATCAACGCATCCTTCAGTTACAAAACCGCAAACTACTAAATCATTTATTTCACTATTCTTCAATACATCATCGAGTGTAGTTTCCAAAAACGAATCGGAATATTTTTTCTTAATTGTAACATCATTATCCGAAGGGGAAATTTTCGGATGAATTCTCCATCCTTTGCTTCCTTCCCCGAAAATACTTTCTTTATGTCCGTAATGCTGCATATATACAATTAAAGCATTTCCCGCTCTTGCTTTCTTAATAAGAGAATAAATATTATCAAGTTTAATTTTACCTTTATAAAGCTCAACAGGCAGGCCGAACATTCCGTTTTGGACATCAATAACCAACAAACATTTTTTGTTAATCATACAATAAAATTTATTTTATACAATAACGTTTGACAAAATTAGACGGATGGACTTATGCAAGCCCAATCCGTCATACTTCCTTTGACTTTCGGATCAAATTACAATATGTACTGCTCTTTATTTATGCCCATACTTTAAAACAAAAAGATGCTTTGATAAGTACATAGAGATTATTTCAATACACTTGTCAAAGTTTACCTTTATAACTGTAACCTTTTACCCGGAATGTGAAAACATAATCATTTACGACTTTTTTAATTTTTAACGGAAGATGTATTTGAAAAGTTTTACCGACATTGCTTTTAAGCAGTCTAATAGCAGAATCTTCTTTTCCCCCGGTTTGACAATATTCAAATAACGGTTTTTCTATCCATCTGCCGGCTTTAAAATCATTTTCCCCGTAAAACCCTTCCTCATAATAAATTAAATTAGTAGGAATAATTACTTCATTAATTTTTTCATTAGCAGCAATAATTGTAGAAAGTTGCGGTTTATCCATTTCATTATAATTTATACCGCTGTGAATTATTCTATGGCTCATTCCGTTTTCATCTATATAAGCGGCGTCGTCCCAAATGATTTTTATCGAACTTGAAGTTTTATTTACCAATACAGCCGATAGGTTATCTGCTGCGGCATCCCAAATTACTTTCACCATTTTATCTTCAAATACATATTTGTTGATACCCTCTTGAGTAAGGGGTGATATTTTTACTTTACCATATTTTGATACTGTACCGGTTGGCCTATCAACTTGCTGAAGGTTTATATTATAAGTTCCGTAATATGTCGGCTGAAATGCTGCACAGCCTGCAAGTAAAAAACATAGAACTGAAAAACAACCAAATGGAATTAACTTTTTCATATCTCCTCCTTTTATTTATTTGCAATAAAATATATTGCCTTATATCTTAGTTTATCCTGCTGATAGTACCGGACTTATTACATACCCCGAAAGCAGGAATAACTACGCCCGAAAAACGAACAGGTATTTAACATAAATTTGTTCGTTCGTAGTTCATAATATAAAGATAAACATAAGTTTTCTCAATTTTATTTTCAATAATAAATAAAATTGATCCGGTTTATCCTCATGTCTATTGCCTAATAAAATCATTTTTCCAACGTTAAAAAAAAGTTAATGCCATTGCCTTTTTATATGGGGAACAACATTTGTCGAACAACAATACGGTATTTACCCAAAAGGAATATTTTCTTTCCAAACTTCATTTTATAATACATCCCCGGATAAATTCCAAATATTTTTGGTTTTATGTTTAGAAAGATATTTCATGGTATAACAACTCTGGACAAGGCCGCCAAACGGAACGATTACATTAATTACCGAATGTGAACACTCTATTGGATATAAGAATTGCATGCACCATATTATTTTTTGTAATACTTTAATTCTTTTTCGAAAATCATTCTCATTAATCTTGCATCTATTTTTAGCGGCTCCTTATTTAGGTTGGAATAGGCGCTTACTAAATGGAACCCAATTTCTTCCAACATATTTTTTATCTCGTGCGCTGAGTAAAGTCTCCACGATCCCATTTTGTTTACAATACCATTTTCACCGAACCTTTGAATTATAAAATCATTTCTACTTGTAAGTATATCAAATTTTCTTTTTTCTATAACTTTTATATCCTCGAATTCGCGTTCTTGTTTTTCTTTATAATTCTTCAAGATCCAGTCTCTATTTAAAATCTCGATGAAAAATCGGCCTTTAGGTTTCAATGAATTAAAGATTTTATTTAAGATTAATTTGTCCTCACTATCATTAAAATAGCCGAAACTATTAAACATGATTATAGCTGCGTCGTAATCCTTTCCATAATTAATATTGCGTACATCACCTTGTATAAAATTAGGGATGTTATCCATTCCTTTGCATAATTTCTTTCCGAATTCCAGATAGCTGAAATTATAATCAATCGCAGCTGCTAAGTATCCTCTTTTTGCAAGTTCAATTGAGTGTCTGCCGAAGCCGCAAAATAAGTCAAGTATTTTGTCTCCCTTTTTCAATTCAAGAACTTCACAAATGAAATCGACATCTGCTTTTGTTTCCTTATTGGAAACTTTACCAAAATTTGTATCCATTCTGAACTGATCATACAAGTCTTTGAACCATTCCATGCTTTATTCTCACATTTGTAATATTATTTTATAGTGCCTAACATACATTAATACTGGATTGGTAATAACAATTCCACATATATTATCATGAGTTTTATTTTTGATAATGCTCATTAAAGCTTTTATTTATCAAGACAAAAACCGTAAAAATTTACAGTTAGTTACTATTCTTTCTGTATCGATATGTCTCTTTAGATGTCTTAATGCAGCCATAATTTCCCCGCCCATAAACATCGTATCAAATTATTTTTAATTAAATGTAAAAATATTTTTGTTAAAATGCTTAAATAAAGATAGCTGTTTTGTCTTGTTTTAATAAAATAAGGAGAGACTAAACGAAATTTAATAATAAAAACGGGAAAGACGTTTGAGCCTAACAATAACCAGCATAAATACAGAAAGGTTTATTAAACATCTTTCCCGGTTTAAACTATTTTTTTAACTCAGTTTTCATCGCTTATAAGGTGCCCGTTGTGCCTTATATAGGATTTGCTTTTTTCTGCCGATCCGTATGAAGGATTATCAAGGTTTTCCCTTATATGCTTTTCTTTATTTATGTTCGTGTTGTTTGAAATCTTAAATGCAGAAACTAATTGTTCAAGATTTTGAGTAAGCTTGTTCAGGTCTTCTGCAGTTTGTGCTATATGAACAATACCTGCAGCGCTTTGTTCGGTTACACTGCTTATCCCCTCAATATTTTTACTTATTTGTTCGGAAGCAGTCGATTGTTCTTCGCTTGCAGCAGCAACTTGTGTAATGATATCTACAACATTTCCCGCACCTTCAATTATTTCTTTCAGGCTTGCACCGGCTTTATCGGCAAGCTGCATACCCCTTTCTACTTCTTTTGTTCCTTCCTCCATGGAAGTAACCGCACCGCCGGTCTCATTCTGTATTTTCTTTATCATCGCAGCAATTTCTTTAGTAGCCTTAGTTGTTCTTTCCGCAAGCTTGCGCACTTCGTCGGCAACAACTGCAAATCCCCTGCCCTGCTCGCCTGCACGGGCCGCTTCTATAGCTGCATTCAAAGCCAGCAAATTGGTCTGATCTGCAATATCTTCTATTACCTGTATAATTTCTCCGATTTGTTCGCTGCTGTTTCCCAATTGCTGTACGGTTCCGGCAGATCTTTTTACAACTTCCGAAATCTTATTCATACCGCGAATTGTTTCGTTAACAACATTTCCGCCGTCTTTTGCGATATTGCCGTATTTTTTAGACGCTTCGGAAGCAAGAGAAGCATTTCTTGTAGTTTCCAAAATTGTTTTAGTCATTTCTTCAACCGCACCGGCAACTTCAATAGTTTGCTGCCCCTGTTCCTGTGCACCGGCTGCAATTTCATCAGTACGTGAAGAAATTTCATTACTTACTCTTGCAGTTTCCTTAACTGCATTAACTACATCAGTTAGAGTTCTATTGAATGACTCGGCCAACTTGTTTATATTATCTTGCATTGCCGAAAAGTCGCCTTGATAAGTACCGGACATACGGACAGTTAAATCACCTTCAGCCATTTTATTCAATACTTCTCT
>CAZHBJ010000002.1:16653-62487 GCA_964530445.1 uncultured Ignavibacteriaceae bacterium | reverse complement strand
ATAAAAACAATTTCTTGATGCAATACCGTGTCCCATTCTTGAAAGAATTATTGCAGTATCTTTTGGGGCCTCGCCATGAGATATTTGCATTTTATCCGCAGTAAGATCATGCGCATGACCGCCAAGTTGCGTCATTCCTGCTTCCATTGAATTTCTAGTTCGTGTGGACTGTTCAAAGAATATCATGAACAATGTTTTGTCTTGCAAATATCTTGTAGGCACTTCACTTTTAAATTTATCTTTTAATTCGAAGGCAGCACTAAAAGCCGAATCTAATTCTTTTTTAGACCAGTCATCACAGGTAAGGAAATGTTTCCCCTTCAATTTTGAAATCATTATATCTCCATAAAAATTTTCATAAATTATTTAATAAATTGAACAGTAATAAGCATAAAAAGCAGAAGCATTAACCAGGTGTTCGACCGGAACTTTTTCGTTCGGTGCATGAGCCATTACTTCATTACCGGGACCAAATCCGATTACCGGTATATTATAAACTCCGTTTATCACAACTCCGTTAGTTGAAAAAGTCCATTTATCAATTACAGGGTTTCCGCCGAATAGTTTTTCATAGGCTTTAACACCCGTTTGAATTACCGGATGGTTTTCTTCCAGCACCCAGGTCGGATAATATTTTTCCATTCCATATTCCAAACCTGTGTATGCTTTTTCCTTATAATTAAGCAATTGAACCTTAGCATTCATACCTTTAACAATTTCCTCAATTTGATCTAATGCCAACTTTTTATCTTCGCCTTTTGTCAGTCTTCTATCAAGATGAATTTTACAAAAATCGGAGACTGCGCACAGTGACGGACTTGATGAAACAATCTCCGAAATAGTGACCGAACCTTTACCGAGAAAATCATCTTTGATTAATCTATCATTTAACTTTTCAATTTCCAAAGATGCTTTAGATGCCATATAAATAGCGTTCTTACCGCGTTCCGGGGCAGAACCGTGAGCAGATAATCCGTAAAATGAAACTTCTATTTCCATTCTGCCTCTGTGTCCCCTGTAAATGTTCAGGTTTGTAGGCTCAGTTATAATTACGCAATCGGGTTTAATTTTATCTTCTTCTAAAATATACTTCCAGCATAATCCGTCGCAGTCTTCTTCCATTACAGAGCCGATAAAATAAATCGTAACGTCATTATCAATTCCAATTTCTTTTAATATTTTACCGGCTGTAATAAATGCGGCAGGGCCCCCGGTTTGATCTACACTGCCTCGTCCGTGGATATACCCGTCTTTTATTTCGCCGCTAAAAGGGTCAAAATTCCAATTATCAATGTTACCGACATCTACGGTATCAATATGTCCGTCTATGGCAATAATTTTTTTTCCGTTACCAATCTTTCCAATAATATTTCCAAGCCCGTCAATCCTAGTCTCATCGAAACCGGCTTCATCCATCATTTTATTAATTAAATCAGCAACATCTTTTTCACCGCTGCTTAATGATTTTAATTGAATTAATTTTGAAAGATTTTGTGCGGTGTAATTTTCATATTTTTTAGCAAGGCTAAAAATTTTTTCGGAAAGATTCATAACTCCCCGCTCCGTTTTGTGATAAGTCATAATTAAAATATTCTAATCAAATAATAGCCGGGAAGTTTTTACGAATTAATACTCCCCGTTTGAGTATTCTATCTACAATTCAAATTTTACTGTACAAAACTATAAAAAAATATTTTAATTAGTTAATAAAAAATTATTTTTTTTAATTTTCTTACTTTATATTAATTATTAAAGTTTAATATGTATTTATTGTATAATACAATTAAAAATCAAATAAATTAAAGGGGCTTTTATGCCGGACAGAATGCAGCCTATTTCGTTTAATAATATACTGACATGGATTTTACATGAATACCACGGTCATAAAACTATTTTCGGAATCCCCTCCGTTAAATTTTATTTTAAGAGAAATAAAAACACTTTAAATATATTCGGGGAAAAATTAGATTCTCCAATCGGGCCAGCAGCCGGACCGCATACTCAATTAGCCCAAAATATTGCAGCGGCTTTTTTAACAGGAGGAAGATTTTTTGAACTTAAGACGGTACAAAAATTAGATAATTTAAGAATCGATAAGCCGTGTATCGATGCGGAAGATGAAGGTTATAATGTGGAGTGGTCTCAGGAACTTTCATTAAGTCAATCATATTCCGAATACTTAAAAGCCTGGTTTATCCTGCACTTTTTAACAGCGCTTTTCCCTTTTTCTGCTGATTTTGAGAAAGGTTTTGTTTTTAATATGAGTGTCGGCTACGATCTTAACGGCATTAAATCCCCAGGTATGGATAAGTTTATTGAAAATCTAAAAGATGCTTCCGGTGTTAATGAGTTTTTAAGTTATAAAAAAATATTTAATGAGTTTATAAAAGATAAATATACTATAACGCTTTTAAATGAAATCTATTCCAGGGAATCAAACTTAAAGTTTAATATTGATAGAATTTTAAACACTATTGAAAACATCAATCCTTTCATTTCAAACTCCGTTACACTTTCAACCATGCATGGCTGCCCTTCCGGTGAAATAGAAGCAATTGCAAAATATTTGATTAAAGAGAAGGAACTACATACTTACGTAAAACTAAATCCCACTCTTTTAGGCTTTGATTATGTTAAGCGTACTTTATCAAACCATGGTTACCAGTATATCGAATTGGATGAAAATTCTTTTACTCATGATTTGCAATTCGATGATGCTATCCCAATGATAAAAAGATTAAAAGATTTTGCTGTATCTAATAAAAAAGAATTCGGAATAAAACTCTCCAACACTTTAGGTGTTAAAAATGAAGGTAAAACTTTACCTGGCGGACAAATGTATATGTCGGGTCGTTCTTTGTATCCCCTAACGGTAAATCTTGCGTACAAAATTGCCAAAGAATTCAACGGAGAAATTAATATCTCATATTCCGGAGGAGCTAATATTTATAACATCGAGCAAATTTTAAATACCGGGATTTATCCGGTTACATTTGTTACGGAATTATTAAAACCTGGAGGGTATTTAAGGCAAACCCAAATTACAAATTTAATAGACGGCGCATTATTTAATTTCGCTACTTTATCTTCAAAAATTAATTTATCTAATTTGAAGGAACTTGCGGATAATACACTTTCAAAACAAGAATATAATAAAAGCAATAAAGGCTCGTTAAAGATTAATAAAAAGCTGCCTAAATTTGATTGCTATATTTCACCATGTACCGAAGTATGCCCGATAAAACAGGATGCAGCGGAATATATAAATTTGGTAAATAATAAGAATTATGAAGAAGCTTTTAATAAAATAACAACTAAGAATCCACTGCCGCATATAACCGGTTACATTTGTGATCACCAATGTATGACTAAGTGCTCGCGTCTTGATTACGAAGGTGCAATTGAAATTAGAGAAATTAAAAAGGAAGCATCAATAAAAGGATTTTCCGGGTACTTTAATAATTTGGATGATGAAATACATATAAAAAAGAATGGAATAAAAGCTGCAATAATCGGCGCCGGACCAGCAGGACTTTCTGCTGCTTATTTTTTATCTCAAGCAGGATTTGATGTAACTATTTTCGAACAATCAGGTAAAGCAGGCGGAACCGTTCAACATGTAATTCCGGGATTCAGACTTCCGGAATCTGCAATTGAAAATGATATCGAATTAATTAAGAAATTCGGAGTAAAAATATATTATAATGTTGAGTCGAATTTTTCAATACCGGAATTGAATAACCAAGGTTTTAAATATATATTTATTGGAATCGGCGCTCCAAAATCCAATGTTTTAAATATTAAAACGGAAGATAAAAATATTTACGATGCTGTTGATTTCCTAAAAACATTTAATCGAAACGGACAAATTAGCCTTGGTGAGAAAGTTGCTGTAATCGGCGGCGGAAACTCTGCTATGGATGCAGCAAGAGCATCATTAAAAACTAACGGAGTAAAAGAAGTATATATTATATATAGAAGAACTAAAGAATTTATGCCTGCCGATCTTGAAGAATTCGATGCTTGTATAAAAGAAGGGGTTGATTTTAAAGAATTATTACTCCCGGTTGAATTCAAGAATAAAATTTTAAAGTGCCAAAGAATGAAATTAGGCGGCAGAGACAAAGATGGAAGAAGGAAAGTACTGCCGGTCGATAATGAATTTGAAGAAATTGAAATTGATTCTATTATTTCGGCTATTGGTGAACATGTCGACCGGGATATTTTGAAGAGTAATAAATTAATCGGTTTGAACAACGAATCGTTAAAAATAAATATTGAAACCAATGAAACAATAATTCCGAATGTTTATATCGGCGGAGATGCTTTAAGAGGCCCCTCAACGGTGGTTGAATCAATGGCCGACGGTAAGAAAGCGGCGGAAGCAATTTTGATGAAAGAAGGAATAAAGCCTGCCGGTAAAATAATTCAAATAAATGATAAGGGAAAAGCCGATCATATTAAATCGATTGAATCAAAAAGAGGCGATATTTTATTAAACAATTTTTCAAACATTAATTTAGAAGCAGATAAATGCCTCGAGTGCAATTTACTCTGCAACAAATGTGTGGAAGTTTGTCCGAACAGAGCTAATATAGCAATTAAAACAACTGATCCGGTAAATGGATTTAAAGATTATTACCAGATTTTGCACATGGATGGTTTATGTAATGAGTGCGGTAATTGTGAAACTTTTTGTCCTTACACCGATGCGCCCTACAAAGTGAAAACAACTTTATTTTGGACCGAAGATGATTTTGTAAACAGTAGTAACGACGGATTTTATCTTAATAAAAAGAAAGACAATACAAATGGTTTTAAAATAAGATACAATTCCCAAACCGGCAGTCTTTCTTTTAATGAAAACGGAGATCTTATTTCTTCATCAATTAAAAATAATTCCAAGGATTATAAGTTGTTTACAAATTTTATCGGCAATATTATTAAAAATTTTAACTATCTTATGTATGTTGATGTATAAATAATTTTTTGATTAAGACTAATTAAAAAATTTAGATATGTGAGTTAAAAATGATTGTATTAAAAAATGCAAACTTAATCCAGCTAAGCCCGCCGAAAATAACCAGCGAAGTAGATATAGTTATTGATAAAGAACTTATCATTGACGTTGGGAAAGATGCCGGAGAAAATTATAAAGCCCATAAAGTATTAAATGCAAGCGATAAATATGTTTCAACCGGTTTGGTTTGCTCGCATAATCATTTTTATTCGGCACTGGCAAGAGGAATAACTGCCGAAATTAAACTTTCGACAGATTTTGTTAGTATACTAAAGAATCTATGGTGGAAACTTGACAGAGCTCTTAATAAAGATTCTCTTTTTTACAGCGGATTGGTCGGCGCATTGGAATCAATTAAAGCAGGAACGACTTCCGTTTTCGATCATAATGCTTCTCCCTCTTTTATTTCAGGATCATTATCGACATTAAAAAAAGCATTTGAGCAAGCAGGACTACGCGGAGTTTTGGCATATGAGATTACGGATAGAAACGGTTTGGAAGGTATGACAGAAGGAATAAATGAATCTATAGAATTTATAAAAAGAATTGAAGAAGAAAAGAAAAACGAAAATACCAAATATCTCATTGAAGCATCTGTAGGTGCACATGCACCGTTTACTTTAAGTAATAATTCTTTTGAACAAATTTACGATGCTTTAATAAGTACAAACCGCGGACTTCATATTCATGTCGCCGAAGATCAATACGATACATCTTATTCTCACCATAATTTCGGAAAGGATATTCTGCAAAGGCTTGATGAATTATGGCTCTTAAATGAAAAGACATTAATTGTTCATGGAGTATATTTATCTGAAAACGATATTTCAATTCTTAATGAAAGGAACTCGTTTCTTATTCATAACCCGAGATCCAATATGAATAACGGTGTTGGATATATGAATAATCTGTATCGGGTCAAAAATGCGGCAATAGGCACAGATGGAATAGGTTCAAATATGTTTGAAGAAGTAAAATTCGGCTATTTTAAAAATACAGAGGTTAAAGGTAAGTTAACCATGGATGATTATTTGAACTATTTACAAAACGGTAACGTTCTGCTGGAAAGATATTTCGATAAAAAGTTCGGGAAGATAGAAAAAGGGTATGCTGCAGATTTGGTTATCTATGATTATGTACCGCCAACAAATTTAGTTGACGAAAATTTAGCCGGTCATTTTGTATACGGGTTTTCTTCAAGGGATGTGGAAACGGTTATTATTAACGGAGTTATTGTTTATGAAAATAGAAAATTTCCGTTCGATATAAATCCGATTTATTTGGAAGCTAGAGAAGAAGCAAAAAAATTATGGGAGAGAATGAACCAGATAGAATAATGGTAGTTATATTTTTAAACGCATTGTTAATTAAATACCTTTTGTTTGGAAGCTCAAAAAATTAAAAATAATTTAGCAACAAAAATACGGGGAGATGAACTTGAACATCTCAATAAAATTTATTTGTAACCGCAATTTGGTTACAACTTCAATCCATCCTGCCACAACTGTCTTGGATTTTATAAGAAAACATTTGCATCTTACCGGGACAAAGGAAGCCTGCCGTGAAGGTGACTGCGGTGCCTGCACTATTTTAGTCGGCGAAATAATTGAAGGTAAATTAAAATATCAAACAGTTAATTCATGCTTATTGCCTATAGGTAAAATCAACGGGAAACATATAGTAACAATAGAAGGATTGAACGATAAAGAATTAAATCCCATTCAAAATTCAATTGTTGATGAAGGCGGAACACAATGCGGTTTTTGTACACCAGGTTTTATTATGTCGATGACTGGATATCTTCTAAATGCTGTGCAATATAATATCGGCAGCTTGACTGCTTCATTAGATGGAAATATTTGCAGGTGTACAGGTTATTCGTCAATAATTAGAGCGGCAAATGATATAATTGATTACTTAAAGAAAGAAAATAACAACAATAACCTGGAATTTTTAGTAGAAAGAAAATTTCTTCCCGAATATTTTTTACAAATACCTAACCGTTTAAAAAATCTTGAAGCTGAAACAGAGAATTTAGAAAAAGAAAAAGGAAATATCCCGGTAATCATTTCCGGCGGAACAGATTTATTTGTTCAAAAACCAGATGAAATTTTAGATGCTTCCGTATCCTTTGTCTTGAAGAATAAGCAAAACAAAATAATATGGGATGAAGACGATGTCTGCTTTATTCACGCCGGCGCCACAATTAGTGATATTAAGGACTCAATCCTACTTAAAAAATTTTTCCCGAAAATAGATAAATATTTTAGGTTATTCGGTTCATTACAGATTAGAAATTCAGCAACAGTTGGGGGAAACATAATCAATGCATCACCAATCGGCGATTCAACAATATTTTTTCTCGCACTCAATTCAAAATTGCATTTAAAAAGTATCGGTTCATCTAGAGAAGTAATGCTTAAAGATTTTTACCTGGGCTATAAAAGCTTAAATTTAAAAAATGACGAAAGACTTGAATATTTAAGTTTTGATTTACCAAAAGAAGAACATTTCTTTAATATCGAAAAAGTTTCAAGAAGAACTATCCTGGATATTGCCTCAGTAAATTCAGCTATCTTTTTAACAATGAACGGTAATCGAGTAAAAGATATAAATATCTCGGCAGGAGGTGTTTCACCGGTTCCGATGCTTCTTGAAAAGACGGCTGTATTTTTAAGAGATAAAGAAGTTTCGGAAGAAAATATAACAGCAGCTTCATCCATTGCTCAATCGGAAGTCTCGCCGATAGATGATGTTCGCGGTTCGGCGGAATATAAAAAACTTTTATTAAGGCAAATACTATTTTCTCATTTCCTAAAAATGTTCCCGGAAAAAGTAAACGTGGAGGAATTAGTATGAAAAATTACGACTCAATAAGACATGTAAGAGGAGAATCTCAATTTATAGATGATGTAATAGTGCCGGAAGGATTACTGCATATTTCTGTTTTTTATTCTCCCTCGGCTCACGGAAAAATAAAAAATTTGGATATATCAGATGCGCTGTCTTCCGAAGGCGTTAGAGGAATATTTACATCTGAAGATATTCCGGGAGAAAATCAAATCGGGGGGATAATACAAGATGAAGAACTCCTTGCCGGAGATATGGTAAAATTTATCGGTGAACCAATAGCTATTGTTGTTGCAGATAGCCAGAGGAATGCAAAAAAAGCACGGAAAAAAATCAAAATAGAAATTGAAGATCTTCCGGTTATAACAGATCCGAGAGATGCTTTTAGTAAGGGCGAATTAATCTTCCCGCCCCGTATTTTTTCTTGCGGAGATATTGATAATGTGTGGACACAATGCGACATAATTGTTGAGGGACAAGCAGAGTCCGGCGGTCAGGAACATCTTTATCTTGAAACACAAGGCGCTATCGCTATCCCTGTTGAAGGAGGCGGAATAAAAATTTACTCCTCAACTCAAGGGCCGACTGCAGTTCAACGTACCGTGGCCAGAGTATTAGGCTTGCCTATGAATAAAATTGAAGTGGATGTTTTAAGATTAGGCGGAGGTTTCGGCGGAAAGGAAGATCAGGCTAATGCCTGGGCGGCTGTTGCTGCGGTTGCGGCTTTCAATTTAAAAATGCCCGTTAAAATTATTTTACCGAGACAGGAAGACATGAAGATAACCGGAAAACGTCACCCATATTCTTCAGATTTTAAAATGGGATTATCAAAGGAAGGCAAGATATTAGCGTATGAAGTAACTTTTTATCAAAACGCGGGAGCCGCCGCAGACCTCTCCCCTGCTATTTTAGATAGAACTCTTTTTCATTCTACAAATAGTTATTACGTTCCAAATGTAAAAGCAACCGGATTATGCTGCCGGACTAATCTTCCTCCTAATACTGCTTTTAGAGGATTCGGCGGGCCGCAGGCAATGTTTGTTTTTGAATCTGCAATTTATAAAGCAGCCGAAAAGTTGGGAGTAGATGCATTCGAAATACAAATGAAAAATTTATTAAACGAAGGTGATCAATTCCCGTATGGTCAAAAGGCAATTAATAGCCACGCCAAGATTTGCTGGAATGAACTTGATAAAAAATACAATATTGCTGCAGAAAAGAAGAAGATAGAAGAATATAATCATAAAAATAAAATCACTAAAAAGGGAATTGCAGTAATGCCGGTTTGTTTTGGAATTTCCTTTACTAACACTTTTATGAATCAGGCGAGTGCATTGGTTCATATTTATTCCGACGGCAGTTTAGGAGTAAGTACAGCTGCTGTTGAAATGGGCCAGGGAGTAAATACAAAAATCAGACAAGTAGCAGCAGAAGTTTTTTCTGTCTCAATAGATAAAGTAAAAATCGAAAGTACAAATACAACAAGAGTGGCCAATTCTTCTCCTACCGCCGCCAGCAGTGCCGCAGATTTAAACGGTAAAGCTACTGAAATTGCTTGCAAAAATTTAGTCGAACGATTAAAAGATATTGCTGCCGGAATATTAAAAGTTGAAGATCATGATAAAATATTATTAAAAGAAGAAAAGATTTATTATAAAGGAATAAAAACCGAAATAACCTGGGAAAAATTGATAACATCAGCTTTCCAGAAAAGGACAAATCTATCTGCACAAGCTCAATATTCTACTCCAGGAATTAATTTCGATAAAGAAAAAGCCAAAGGTAAGGCATTTGGATATTATTCTTACGGAACCGGATTAGTTGAAGTAACACTTGACTGCTTGCTTGGAAAATACGAAATTAGCAGTGTAAAAATTATGCATGATTTTGGAAAATCATTCAATCTGAATATAGATCGGGGGCAAGCAGAAGGTGCAATTGTGCAGGGAATCGGGTGGATGACGATTGAAGAGGTTGTTTATAACTCTGAAGGGAAATTATTAACGGATGCATTATCAACTTATAAAGTTCCGGATATTAATTTTGCTCCAAAACAGATTGAAGTTAACTTTTTAGAAAATTCTTATAATCCTATGGGAATATTTAATTCGAAAGCTATCGGAGAGCCGCCATTAATGTACGGAATTGGTGTGTTTTTTGCATTAATAAATGCAATGAAAGCTTTTCGACCGCAAAAACATTTTAATTTTTCCGCTCCTTTAACACCTGAAAAAATATTGTTATCATTATATTCAGACAAAAAAGAACCAGCCGCAATACCTACATAAAATAATATCAATGCTATATTATGTTATTATGGATAATGAGAACTAATTATCAAAATTTATAACCGCAAATAAAAATATTTATGAAAAAAAGACTAAGAATATTCGCTCTTGGAGGCAATGAAGTTTCACCTACAGGACAAGTTGATCCATTAACAGGTAAATTTAAAATACCGGATTTGCCTGAACAATGGAAACGAACTTCCGATACTTGTGAACTGCTTGCAAAAATAATAAAAGAAAACCCCGAAGATTATTACATTTTAACACATGGAAATGGACCGCAGGTAGGCAATATTATTTTACGTGCCGAATATTCAAAACCGATTTTGCATCCGCTGCCGCTGGATGTTTGTGATGCCGATACACAAGGTGCAATGGGATATATGCTTGCACAATTAACTAATTCTTTGCGGATAATCGGAATTGATAGAATTGTTGCAGAAACAATTACCAGAATTGTAGTCGATCAAAATGATGAAGATTTTAAAAATCCGACAAAATTTATCGGCCCTTCATATAAAAAGGAAGAAGCGGATAAAATTCAAAAAGAAGAAAAACATTTGATGAAGTTTTATAAAAAAGATGAAAACGGAGAAGAACTTTGGCGCTGGGTCGTTCCTTCTCCAAATCCTATCGATATTCTTGAAATAGACATAATCGACAGCAATATCAAAGCTGGTATAATCCCTATAGCCGTTGGCGGCGGCGGAATTCCGGTAAAAAAAGTAATTCCGGAATTCGTCGATGATAAAGAAATTTATAATTGTAATTATGATATTCAATATAAAAGGAATATTGAACCGAATAATAAGCCGATTGATATTTACACCGGTATTGAAGCCGTTGTAGATAAAGATTTGGCATCCGGTTTATTAGGGACTATGTTAATTGATCGGGCAAAAAAGAAAAATGAAGAGTTGGATGCGGAATTATTTATTTTTACAGATGTGGATGGTGCTAAATTAAATTACCAAAAGCCGGATCAAAAGGATTTAAGAATAATTAGCCTGCAAGAAATTTCCGATTTATATAACAAAAATGTATTTCCAGCCGGAAGCATGGGTCCAAAAATTAAAGCCGCAATAAATTTTTTAAATGGCGGCGGTAAAAAAGTTTTTATAACTAAAACTGAATTATATTTTGAAACAATAAAGGGAAATGCGGGAACAACAATAATAAATTCAAATTTAGCGTAACAATTAATGGGTGACAAATGTCACGTAACAATCTATAATAATAAATAAATATAAATTATTTTTGCTTATTAAGAGTTAATAGCTTATATTTGTCTTGACTCTTTCAAAAGGTTCTCCCCTGCCTTTTGAACAAAAAGAGTTAAAGCCCTTGGTCGCCCGATCAGTGGGCTTTCTTATTTTAAAAATTAATAACAAAATTTTAAAGCAAAATAGCGGAACTCAATTTTTATAATTTTGAATGATTAAACAACCAGGAGAGAATTTTACTAGCCCAAACTTAAAGAAGTGTAAGATTAGATTTATTAGCTACAGCTATAGAAAAAATTCTTAAAGATTTTTTGGTTTTGGGTAATATTAAATAATTTTCACTAAAGTGAAAAGAACAGCATAGATATCAGAATAAAGAAAGTATATAAAATTACCCATCCAACCGTTATCAATAACATAAACAAAACCATATCATAAGTAACAAAAAATTCTTTAACTTTTAACCAAAACATTCATGCCTCCATATTCAAATTAATTCTTATTTTAGGCTTCAAAAAAATATACGAATTAAATAAACAAGATATATACCACATTGTATTTCTTTATATTTCTTTTGATTTTATGTTAATAGATTAGTTGCTAATTCGCACGTATGAGAAGTTTAGAATTTCTATTTCCAAAATATAAGAATTTGCTTGATATAATCTATTATTGTCGTACCATCTAAATCAGGTCTTTACCATCCGTTTTTTTTTATCATCATCTGTTAAAAGTAATAGTAAAAGTTGAGCCTACCTGCTTTCTGCTCTCCACTTTTATTTCAGCTTTATTTAACTCGACATATTTTTTTACAAGTGCAAGCCCAAGACCATTTCCTTCAAATTCTCTTTTTTGTCCGACATCTTCTTGTGAAAAGGGTTTAAATATTTTATTTAAATAATCGGTCGACATTCCGATCCCGGTATCTTTAACTGTTATAATTAGTTTTTTAATGCCGTCGAATACGCGTATTTCCACATATCCTTCTCTAGTATATTTGATAGCATTGTCAATAAGGTTCTGGAATATTTGCCTGAATGTATATTCATCTGCTAAAATTTGAGCATTCACGGAATCTATAATCAATTTTAATTTTATCCCTTTTTCTTCGCTTTGAGGTTTAAACTCTTTCATCATATACTCAATTTCTTTTATTACATCAATTACTTCGTATTCCGGTACATAAGTGCCGCTTTGTATAGCCGACATATTTAGTATCAAATCTATAGTCCTTTGTAATCTTTTACCTGCACTGTTCATTGAATCCATTAAGATATCCAATTCTTCATCATGCTTGGACTCAAATTCACTTTCAAGAAGAGGCGTCATATTTAGTATAACATTTAAAGGCGTTCTTATTTCATGAGACATTTGGGCTAGGAATGCGCTCTTAAGTCTGTCGGATTCTTCCGCTTTATCTTTTGCTTTTATTAATTCACGTTCAACATTCTTTCTCTTGGTAATATCTATTACCTGGCTAACAAAATTACTAGGCCTTTTCTTTATATCTTTAAGTAAAATAGATTTGTATATCGTAAAAATTATCTCACCATCCGAGCGAATAAATCTCTTTTCCAAATTTATATCCGATAATTCCTTATTCTGAATTTTTGAGCTTTCGATAAATTTTGCCTCCCAATCTTCCGGGTTATATTCCGGAACGTTAACCGGATATTTGGATTTTTCATTCAATAAATTTTTAATATAATAATTTTCCTTAGCCCAATCTTCTTTATGGCTTATTTCAGAAATGGGTTTGTTTATTAAATCACTTTCGGTGTACCCTAAAATATCGCAAAATGCTTTATTCACTTTTACTATGCTGCCGCCCGTAGATGTTATAACCATACCTACAGGAGCAGACTCAACTAATATCCTAAATTGTTCCTCACTTTGTTTTAATGCCTGTTCTACTAAGTTTCTTTGGTTTATTTCAATATTTAATTCGCCAATTTTATCTTTAAATACGGTATTTAACTTATGACTTAATGTATTTATTTCTTGCTGACTCGTTTTTAACTTGTTGATCAAATAATTATAAGAAATGATCATTTGCCCGATTTCGTCTAATCTTTTAGTTTCGATTCTATCCGGCAGATTTTTTTCATCACTATCCCTAACTATCCTGGTTATCTTTTTTATAGGTAATACCAGAGAATTTATTATATACAAATTAAACCAGATGCCTGTAAGGAAAACCAGGATGCTTAACGCAGCGAAGAAGATAATATTTTGATATGCAATCTTTTTATAGCTTTTCAGAGATATACCGAAATAAAGATTTCTTAATTCACCTTTATTTGTATAGTAAGTATACGCGCTTTTAAATACCCGACTATTTTTACTTTCTTTATTTTTTACATAATTATATTCATATTCAATTGCCGATTTCTCATTATAACCTTTAATAATTGCGCCGGAAGTATCGGTTATAACGTAATAAAGCACTTGCTTAGTACTTAACAAATTATTAAATGAAGTAGTCTCCTTTTGATCATGATAAATAAGATCATTCATTATACCCCAATAAACCAAATTAGAGGTTTTATTCAATTGGAGTTGTTCGCTTTCGCTAAATTGTTTGGCAAGGAAAAAGAAAAGAAGCAATGCTATTATTCCGAATATAACAGAGCCTAATATTAACAGCCGTTTCCTTAAGCTTTTTCGCATTTATTAGAAGTTTCTTATTGAAAAATACAAGAATGAATAACTTTTCATTTTTATCTCGAAGGAAATAAATGTAAAAAAATTTTAAATTTTTGTGTCGCGTGCATCTTAAAATACCTTCCGAAGATGAAGATAGCCTCTCCCGGTTATTAATAATTAATTAAAGTGCTGCATACAACGATATTTTTAATTAGAATAAATATACTAATTAAAGATTAAAAAAATTATCACATAAAACAATTTCCAGTCGAACCGGTTGAATACTATATTATTAAACTTATAAAATTACAAATTTTGGAATTATAATTAATAAGAAAGCCGCACATTTGCAAATTCATTTATTAATATTTATTAGCGAAGCCTATAAGTTTAATAAGCTATTGAAAGGATAACAGCTTTAAGTGATCGATTTTAAGCATATAAAATTAAAGCTGTCTATTACAATCGGAACTTTAGAAATGTTTGCATAAAAGAAAATAATTTAATAGTATTTCCAAAAGTTTAGATAATCTATTTTAAAATTACCATCTTCTTCGTTTGGATATATCCGCCTGCCTTAAGCTTGTAAAAATACACACCGCTTGCAAACTGCTTATTGCCTAATACAACTTGTACTTTGTAGTTTCCTGCCTGTTGAACTTTGTTTACCAGGGTTTCTACTTCGTTACCGATTATATCGTAAATCTTTAACATTACATGTGATGCTTTGGGAATATCGTATTTAATAGTTGTTACCGGATTAAATGGATTAGGGTAATTCTGGTACAAACAGAAACCTTGAGGAATCAAATTTTTTGTAATGGATTTGACAAAATCTTGTGTCCCGATAGCTAAATAATATTTATCTTTTGTATTAGGATTAATCCTTATTTCACTTTTAATTTTCAAATTGTATGATTCATTCAGAGTTTCATTTACCATGCAAACTTCATAGTCGTTAAAATTTTCAACCCCGCTTAGTTTTAAATTTAATTCGGAATTTAAATTATTTTTAATATTTATATAAAACTTTTGGCCATTTTCAATTTTAGGGCGTGTTTCTATAAATAATTTTTTATAAACAGTAGAAAGATTTTCATTTATTACCTCTACACGTGCTTCATCAAAATCTCCGGGAGGAGAGAAATAATCCAATTCATCAAAATCGTTTGATGATTCCGGATTTATTGATATACATGCTTCCGACAATTTTTTATCTCCGGTATATAATTCCAGATGAATTGATTTTGATACCGAATAATTAGGAATATTTATCTGTGGGCTTTTACCAATTGAACCGTTCGGATTATACGGAATAATGAGAGTTGAAAGGTTTTGAGTATTGTTAAAATAATAGCCTCCATAAACACTCAATGCGGCAGGGTTTGACCATGTTCCGTTCCAAGAATAAATTATTGAATTTACACTAAGACCGTTTGCTGTCTGTATACTTGACCAGCTAACATCTCTTTCGAATGGGTTTGAAATTATATTCCATCCGGAGTGAAGAGAAATGGAATAACTGTTTGAAGTTAAAGAAACAGTACTTATGGATTTTGATATATTAATTGCATTCTTACTTAAAACCCAGAAACCTTTACCGGGAGAAAATGTAAATTTAGATGTACCGTCATATTCTTCTAAGTAATTTGTAGAAGCACCGTTATCATAATATGCATTCCAATCATTCTTTTGAGTTCCGCTTACGGCATCTCCTAATGAAATATTTGATATGCCGGGCAAACTTATCATTCTATAACTGCTTGATTTGGAAGCATCGGAAAATGAAAAATTCTTACTTAATGAAATAGTAGAAGGATAAACAAAGCTTGTATATTTCTTAAGAGTAATATTATCAACAAGAGCTCCCCAATAATTTGAAATTAAAGAATCACTTAGAAAAATAAACGCAATATAAATTCCATTCTTTCCTGTAAGATTTCCTAATGTTGGAACATTTTTTAAATCCAAGCTTTTCAATTGGAATTGCGTTGAGTTACTTGTATCGCTTAAGTAATATCCATGGAAATAAATTCCGTCATCGGAAGCCATCCATTCAAATTTATCATATCCCGGTTCACTTGAATTATAATAATAAAAATCAAGTGAGGCATCGGACGCATCACTTAGGTCGAAAGGTCCGTACACCATCCACGTATTCATAGTATTTGCGTATCCGTATCCGTAAGTTACGGCAGCACTTCCCGATGCGGCACACCAAACTGCATGGTTGCCTACCGATGCTTCAACAATTCCCCAATATGCGTCTGTGTATCCTGTAGCGGCATATACATTCCACTTGCTTGATGGAAAACTACCTTCAAAGTTTTCAGACATTAAGTTTGTCCAGCCTTCAGCCAATTTTGGAAATTCATTATCGTCATAATTTAACAAATACGAAGGCGTATTTATTTTTTTATAATTTTTATAGTTAAAAACCTCGCTGCATTCATTTTCTATGGATTTGTCGGACATATTACTTTTTTTCAGTTCAATTAATTTTATGCTTTTATTTTTGACAGGTTGTGAGAAAACGCTTAAAGGGTATGAAATGATTAAAACGCAAATAAGAATTTTTAAAAATATCTTACACATTTTATTCTCCTTTTAAAATTGTAGGGTGATTAGGACTAATCCTTTTCTTTTCTAATAAAAATAAATTGACCGCCTTCATCATCAGTGTCTCTTACAACCTGCAGCATAGGTGTCTGCTCTGAATTATTCGTAACTGCAATACGGAATTCATTAAACAATTGATTTGCATCCAAATATTTTTTTGTGTTTTCCTGTAAAGCTTTTATCAAATAAAATGTAAATATCGAATGATGGTCCTTGCCCGCATCTGAAACTTCTTCAATGCCGCCGGAAGTCAATGCCAAACGTGACTGTTTTCTATAAACTTCCTGGTAATATTTTTCCATATTATTCGGATCAAATTCAATACTTTGTGCAGGCTTACCTCTAAAAATATCCCCGGCAAAACAGGCATCGGTTATTAATAATGTATGTTTTGAAGGTATTCCGGAAAGAAAAGTTTTAACATCATTATTTGAAATAAAATCGGCAACGGAATTACTTTTAGCATCTATTGGGACCCAAAAACCTTTATTAAGCGCTTTATTAAATTGCCCGTGTCCGGCATAGAAAATTAACAGGTTATCATTCTTTGTTATATTTTTTGTAAGCCATTCAAATTTTTGAATTATGTTTCTTCTTGTAGCCTCCTCATTCAAAATTGTATAAACCGTATCGAAGAAATAATATTTTTTAAGAACCTTAGCTAGTCCCTCAGCGTCATTAACGGCATTTTTAAGTGAAGGCCAATATCCGGCATACGAATTAATTCCTATAACTACGGCAAAATATTTGCCCGGGGTTATTATATCTCTCGGCAAACGTAAAACCGTAAATGTATCGATTGTAGTATTTAGTTTTTGATCTATTGCTTTAACAACAATTTTATTATCTCCGATATTTAAATACATGTCTATACTGAAATCACCGCCAGGAGTTAATGATGCTCTATTATTATTAACGCTGACTTCAAGAACACCGCTAACATCCGTAGCTACACCCTTAACCGTGACAACATCGCTTTTTTTTACGACTTTAATGCCTCTTGAAACCTTTGGTTCTATAATAAAAACAGTCGGTCCGGAATCGTCCAATTCCGAGGCTACTTTGAAGCTTAGTTCGGATATTTTACCTTTAACATTTATTACTTTTATATTTACATCGGTTATGCCCGTAATAAGAGGTAAAATTGTGAAAAATGAATTTTCTTCCGAAGGAGTTATTTGAATTTTATTAATAATAATTTCTTTTACTCCGTATTTGTCTATTATTTTTCCTTTTATCTCTAAATTTTTCGATTCAACTTTTAATACATTTGAATTATCCAGCTTCGGCTCGGTTAAAATTATTTGAGGGCTTGTTATTTCTTCAATTACCGGTTCTTTTTTAATTAATAGATTTCCTGTTTGTGTTTTCCCTGTAATTTGAGAATAGTTTTTTATACAAATGAATAAAGAAAGTATTAAAATTATTTTTTTCATAGTATCATCTCTTGTATTTTTATTTCATGGTCGTGAAGGAGGTGCGGGAAATTGTGTCGTTGTAGTATTATTATCTTCGCTTTTTTTATTCAATAATAAAAAAGCTGCCGCACCGCCGGCTAAAACTGCGCCGCCTACAAACACATACCAGGGCACTCCTCCTCCCTTTTCAATTTTAGAAGCTAAAACTTCAAAATAAAAATCGCTCCCGCTCAACATTTTTTCTTCCTGAGGATTTATTTGCCATATTATTGTTCTTCTTTTTCCCGCGAATGTACCTTTTCCAACATCGCCTACTAAAACCGAAGGAGTTAATTCGAATGACGGATCGCTGCTCCTTTTTAATTTTACATTTACATTGTATTCCTGCTGAGAATCACCTTCAAATTCATAATAAATAAAAACTTTTCCTTCCGATGCTTCGAATGAAGTTTTAATGTTTTCCTGGGAAAAAGTAAATCCTGTTATTAAAAGGAATATAGACATGCAAATACGGAAATTTAAATAATGAATTTTCATCATTTACTCCAATGCTTTTAATTGTTGTGTTTAATCTCTACTAGTACCGGAATAACTGTTTTACCAAGACTGCGTCCTCTAAAGGTAATTTTGTCTTTATATTTATATTCAATGTTTTTATTATCAACAATTTTATTGCTAAGAACTTTTTTAATCCTTTCCCAAAAGGAACCGGTAACATTTTCAACTTCTTTCAACACACTGTCGATTTCCAAATTTTCTTTTGAATAAAGAAAACAGAAATACGATGTACCAGTATTTTCATCGAGCATATTGAAATTGCTTTCATCGGGGATGGCAATATTATTTTGTTTATAAGGAAGATACGCAAGCATACGATTGGTAAACGGAAAAATTTTATATGTTTTATAAGATAGATCCGAACTAAAAGCATAAACATATGCAGGTTCATTGTTTGAGATAAACAACTCGAAAAGTGTACCTGAAGAATAAGGTTTATTCATTACAAAATATTCACCGTTAAATGTTGAAGCCATTTCATCACCGTTGTTTTTACGGAATGATAATGATCCGGAAAGGTCGGGTCTATTCGGATCGGTTTTTGAACTATCTATTAATTCAAAGCCGTACTTGCAGAAATAATTAAAATCAGAATATCTAATCCACGAAAATCCTTTTTTCCCCCAGCTTTTTCCCCAGCTATTTAATATTTCAAATGCACCTTTATATTTATCATCATCATATCCGATAACAATCATTGCATGTCCTCTATTCCATAATTTGAAGTCGCTGCTGTCCGGCAGCCAGATTTCCTTGGCATTTTCAAATGAATATGGAGCATCAAATGCAATTACAACAGGATGCATTTCCGCCAGGCTTTTTTTAATAAACCTTTCCTTATGATCGGTTTTAGGCGATACAATTTCTCTATATTCAATTATTTTATATTTATGTGCTATTTGCCTATCTTTTTCCGTTACTTCTCTTGAACAATCATACCCGAATTGATTTAGCTTTTGCCCGCCTTGATATTTTAAGATATTCAGAGCGTCAATTATGGAACTGCCTCCGTTACATCCGCCGGTACTTCTAATTTGATTATAAACGAAGGAAGGGGAAAAAGTGTTGCTGTCAACAGATGTTTCAGCTATATCATCTTTAACAGCTTCCAGTATTGTTCTGCCGCCGTACGCAGTAGCCCACCCCGCACATGTTGCATCTCCTCCTTGATCACCCGGTGTGGGAGTATATCTTTTTAATGATACTTTGGCCGGAAGATTACCATAGTCACCGCGCATTAAAGGAGCTGCAACCGGACTTTTTTCCAGCAGCGAATCTTCTAAAATTATTCCTAGTCCATATCTTTGGGCAAATGCTAATGAACCTGTTAAAAGAAACGTAAATAGTAAAAATTTAGTCATCTTTTTCAGAATTCTTTGAATTAAGAATTAAGCGAAATCCTAAAATTACAGTAAGTGCTTAAATTATGTTTATTTCAATTATATTTTGGGGATACCAAGAACAGCAATTGTAAATAGAAGAATAGTAATATTTTCGTCACCCCGCTTATGAACCGTACCTAACTTATTGAAGTTTTATTAATAAGTCAATATGTACTATAATGTTTAAAGAAAAATTTATTTTTTATGATTTTTTATAATCCCAATGTTTTTAATATGTCTAAAAATATTTATTGATTTAAATTGTCGCTCTATTTATTTATACAGTCTAAATGATTATATTATCAATAGACATTCTTCTGTATCCCAAATAAATAAAATATAAAGGTGAGCAAATGAAAAGGTTAACTTTTTTATTTGTGATTACTTTCCTCATCTTCTTTACGGGATTTAGTTTTTCTCAAAATTTAGTCAAAGCAAAAATTGCTATTCTCCACAAGTCCTGTGATGATTATACAGCATTGCATAACCACGACAGGCTTAATGCAGGTGATTTAATGAGAATTTTTGTAATTCCATTAAAAGATTGTTACTCATATATTGTTCATTCCGATGATAAAGATGCAACAGTGCTTTTTATGTCCGACGATAACAATAAACTTCACAATAACGATACTTTAATTTTGCCCTCACCTTCCGAGTTTTACACATTTGATAATAAATCACCGGTAGCAGAGGTAATAATATTCTGCAGCCGTATTAAATTACCGGAGATAAATAATCTATTTAAAAATAACCAAACAGTAGACTTTACAAGTTGGAATAAGATTGAAGGTGATCTTATCAAGAAATATGTTAAAGACATAAAAGATAAAACAGAAAAACCATTTCCAATTGCGGGAAATGTCGGGGCTCTAAATGATAGGTTTATAGATGGACAAATGATTCTTTCGGGTGAAAATACTTTAATTAGAAAGTATCGAATTGAAATTAAAAAGTAAAAAGATTCTAAAGGAACTAGTTACAGCAGATCTCATACTTACCGGCATAACTTGCCTGCTCATATATCTTTTTAACATTCCTTGGAATACCTTTGATTATAAAATATCCGATTACATATATAAAATTATAGTTGAAGCAGGTAAAGGTCCCTCAATAAATGATAGAATTGTATATCTAAACATTACAGACAAATCTTATAACTATTTTAATAGTAATTCTTTAAACCGGGAATATCTTTCACAACTAAATAATATTTTAACCAAATTAAATACAAATTATATTTTCTATGATATAATTTTCCCCCGTGAGAGTTCGACAAATGAAGATATAGATTTTGCCAAGTCTATTAAAAAATTAGGTAATGTTTTCCTACCAGTCGGTTTCAGGCTTTCTGATAAATCTAAAAGTTTTAATTGGAATACTAACAAATTCTACAATTTCCCTTGCAAGTCTTTTTTAAAAAAAATTAAAACAACCGGAAACGGGAAACCTTATTATGCCGAATACGCTCTTCCTCAAAATAATATTTTTGAAGAAGCTTCATTTGGAACCGGTCACATATCCGCTGTATTTGATGATGACGGCATATTAAGACATTATCCTTTAATAATTAAAATAGATTCCGTATTCTTTCCGTCAATTAGCCTTGCCATATTTCTGAATTACAATAAAGTTCCATTTGATAAGGTTAAAATTAATTGGGCTAGTAATTTAATTATCCCGGCTTTACCAAATAGTTTTTTGGAAAAAGATATCGCTATCCCGATAGATATTCACGGTAATACATTTATTCCGTTCATGAACAGATGGGGAGATGGAAAAGTAAAAATGCTGGAAACACAATCTTTATTGGAATATTTTCAGAATGAAAAATATACAACTTCACTAATTAATTTTTTTGAAGGAAATTTTGTATTTATAAGCGATATTTCAATTGGCAGTTCGGATCTGGGGCAAACCACGATTGAAGAAAATGTTCCTTTGATTACTTCTCATGCAGCTATTTTGAACGCTTTATTGAACAATAATTTTTATTCTCAATGGAAGACTTTTCCTTTAATAATATTACTTTTTCCATTAGGACTATTACTCGGAGTATCAACATTTCCAAAATCAAATAAATTCTTTTATTCTACTGGAATTATAACAATTATTGGATTAGTAATTTTTTCTTATTTTCAAATTCTGAATCAGCATCTATTTCCTTTCTTCACCGTCACTGCAGGATACATCGCTATCTTTGCAGGCGTTATAATTAGTTTAAATTTAATAATATCTAAAGATCGCGCCTTTATTAAAAATGCATTTTCCAAATATGTCCCGGTTTCAGTTATAGATAAGTTGTTGGATAATCCAGGGATTTTAAAATTGGGGGGTGAGGAAAGAATATTAACAATACTTTTTTCCGATATCGTCGGTTTCACTTCAATTTCAGAAATAATGCAGCCTAATGAATTGGTTTCTCTCCTTAATGAATATTTGACTGAAATGACTGAAATAGTTATTAAGCGGGGCGGAATAATTGATAAATTTATTGGTGATGCTATTCTTGCGGAATTCGGTGCACCGATTCCGATGGATAATCATGCGGAAGCTGCAGTTGCAAGTGCATTAATTATGCACAAAAAATTAATTGAATTGAACAGCTCGTGGAGTAAAAAGAACTATCCTCTTATGAATTGCCGGATAGGAATAAATACCGGGAGCGTTATACTTGGAAATATGGGTTCCAATCAGGTTTTTGATTACACCGTAATAGGCGACCACGTAAATCTTGCTTCAAGACTGGAAGGTGCAAATAAAAGATATAATACAAAATTGATGATTTCGGAAAATACATTTCTACTATTGGAAGAAGAAAAATTTAGGACAAGGATATTGGACATTATTAAAGTTAAAGGAAAAATTAAACCAATAAAAGTATATGAGGTTATTGGATTTAAAGACGACAATATTTCAGACGAAGTTATGAAATATTATACTTTATATGAAAAAGCCTTCAAACATTATTTATCAAGAAACTTTCGGGAGGCCGAGCAGCTTCTTAAAGAATCTTTAAATTATAGGAAATCTGATCCGGCCGCACTTGATTTATTAAGACGAATTGAGCTTATCTCTTCGGAAATTTTAGATGAAACGTGGGATGGCTCAATAGCTTTACAAGAAAAATAAATTTAGATATGCAAGATCTTATCAAAATTATTTTTAAGGTTTACTGTATTTTTATAACTCAGCCCGTTCTTTAAATTAAATTGGATTTAACTTCACAATTTTTTACGGAGATTGAATGGAAAATGAAAATAAATTTAACATCTTATTTCAAATCCTTGGAAGCGAACAGCAAATACTTCAGCGTGCGGATCAAAAAGCCTTTACCATGCTTTCACTTCTAGGCGTATTCAGTGTTTTTTTTGTTATTCATTATACCAAAATACCGGCAACTTTTTTAACTCTATCGGTGATATTTCTTTACTTCGTCGCAATATTGATATCAATTTATTTTTTAGTAATGGTAGTTGCGCCGCGCATTAAAGACACCGAAGAGAAAACGACTCATGAAGAAAGAACAATTGTCCCAACTTTTTTTGGCGGAATAATAAAATATAAAACTCCCGATGATTACGCTAAATCCCTGGAAAATACTTTGAAAGATCCCGAATTTACTTATGAAGTATTTGCAAAAAGTGTTTATTCAATCGGAAGAATAAATGCTTTTAAAAACAAATATTTGAAATACGGTATTTATTCTTTTGTTATTGCCATTGGGTTGGAGTTTATCGTAATTATAGCTCTATATGTGAGCCTGACATTACAAACCTATCATTGATTATTTTAAATTCAAGATTTCACTAAGTCAGATTGTCATTTTGTAATCTTGATTGAGCTTTCTCTATTATCTCTTTAGCTACATTAGGATATTTAGATACTATTCTTTGGAAGACTTCTTTACTTAGTGAATATAAATCGCTGTATGATAATGCCTGAACCGATGCGGTTCTGGTTATATTTTTAAATAATGATATTTCTCCGAAAAAATCTCCACCGGTAAATGTTGTAATTGTTCTATTATTATTCATTACTTTTAGTTCACCCTGAACAACAAAGAACATTTCATTTCCCATTTCCCCTTCTTTAAATATAAAATCTCCCGGAGTGAATACAACTGGCTTTAGATGAAGAGCTATATCTTTAATAAAATCTTCACCGGCATTTTGAAATATAGGGATCATTTCAACTGATTCTTTTTTTAGGTGTAAAGATACTTCTTGCCTTAGCGTATCGGGAAGACCTTGTAGAAATGATGATTCATCATAGCCCATTCTTTTGTTATACATATAAGTATAATAATTTCTTATCCTTTCTTGAAGCTCGAACGGGATATTTCTTATTTGAACAAGTGCAGTTAATTTTTCTAGATTTGCAATATAATTAGCTTTTGAAGGATCTTTTTTAGATAATATTCCGGCAATTTTTCCAATTATATAACCATAAATACCTACTCCTAATGCCATTACAAAAATAGCATAAATCATCTGTGCATTATTTACCGGAGTAATATCTCCGTAACCAACTGTCGAAAGAGTGGTAATACACCAATAAAGAGAATGGATATAATTTGTAAAAATATTTATTGAATGATCGATACCTCTCAACAAAAGCCATCCGCAGCTTATCCAATGTGCTGAGTGTGAAACCCAAAAAGCAAAGAATAATAAAGTAAGAATGTTGCTGTATCGTACACTACTTTGTTTCCATAATTTCATGTAGTGAGCTACTTTAATAAGTTTGGTCATTCGCAACAACTGTAGAATCGATCCCGGGAAAAACACACCGAAAGGCAAAACAGAGATCAAATCGATAATAAACCATCTTTTTATGTAACTTGATAATCGAATTTCTTCCCCAATTGAATTTTTATATCTTTTATAATTTCCTTTAAATATGCTCCAAAATAAATCTAATAATAAAATAGTTGTAACAATTAAATTTATCTTTAGATAAAATCCGTTTTTATCCAAATTAAACAATAAGTTCAGCGGGATAAATAAAGCCAAAAAGCCGGCACACAGCGTTACTAAAATTTCCCAAATTATTTTTAATCTCTCAGGATGGGCCGCATCATTTGTAATTGATTTAGCCATAATCTTTAATATTTTTATATAGTATGGAAAAGTTGAAAAATTAGATTACCCTTTTTATTAAAAATAACTATTTCTAATTAAATATGATAGATATTTTTTACAATCAAATTATTCTATTACTTTATTAAAGATTATAAAATATTGATTTAACATTATTAACAAATTATGTATATTTATAATTCCGGCATGATTAAACAAAAAATTTAAATAAAATTATATTTTTTTGTGCAAATTTTTATATATTATAGCTGTTAGTAATACTAAAAATCGTTCATGAGAGAGTAAAGAGGAATTCAGTAGAAAATATTACATCTAAAAAAATTGAATTTTAATGCCTATTACAAAGAATAGCGTACCTTCTAGTAAAGTTCTATTAGTTGAAAATGATAAAGCTAGTAGCGACTTAATTATTTATCTCTTAAAAAATTATTGTTCTATTGAACTTGCCGAAGATGGTTTTAAGGCTATTGAATTAGCTAAGAATAATTCATATCCGTTAATTCTTATGGATATCGGCCTAGGTTTTAATATGAACGGTGTGGAAACAACAGCAGCAATTCGAAAAATAGCCGGTTATGAAAATACTCCCATTGTTGCGGTAACTGCCTTCGCTATGAAAGGAGACCGAGAATATTTATTATCTCACGGACTAACCCATTACATTTCGAAACCTTTTAGTGTCAACTCATTTGTGGATCTTATTAAAGGTTTACTAATAAATTAATTTTTATTTATTCCCATAATTTCATTTTTAAATTAAAAATTATTTGTAATTTTTAATTTGTAAACGAAACAAATATTTGTTGGGATAACAATTGTTAGTAAGACTTATATTACCAGCTTTCGGAAGAAGTTATTAAATTAATAATTGCCCGTAAACCTTATAGTTAATAGTACTTACATATAGCTAAAAATAATTTTATATCTTATAAATTTTAATAATTTTGTAAAGATATCTTATGAAGTGTATCAAGCCTGATTCTATAAAGCTTCTAAGATCACAATCATTTATTGTAAAATTATTGACATTATTAATAAAATTTTGTAATTATTAATTGCGGATACTTCAAGAGGATCTATTAGTAATTTACCACATAATATTGCTTTTTGATTTCGATAGTTATTTTCTTAGAAATTCATTAGGTTTTAGTTATGCGAAATATCGCACCTACCTTAGAGGGAATTAAAAATAACGGAATGTTATTTCAATCCAATCCTATTCCCATGTGGATTTATAACCGGAATAATTTAAAATTCTTGGATGTTAATGATGCTGCAGTTGAGAAATACGGCTATTCGAAAAATGAATTTAAGAACTTAACTATTAGAGATATTACTAACGGGAAAACAGGACCTGTATATAAAAAAATTAAAATTGATAAAACCGAAAGCTGGCTTCCTTCGGCAAGAAAGGACAAAAAAAAGAACGGTAAAATAATAAGCGTAAATATTTTCCCTAAAGAAATTTCTTTTAATGGTACAAAAGGAATTTTAGAGATAATAAACGAAGTTGAAGATAAAACCATTTTTTTTGAAAACATTAAGTATATTATTGAGTCATCACCTCTTGCAGTAGTTTTGATAAATTCTAAAAGAGAAATTATTATTGTAAATAAACACACTGAAGTAATGTTCGGGTACAAAAGGAATGAATTACTCGGAAAAACTTTTAGTATTTTAATTCCGGATGATTTTAAAACAATCCATAAAAACCACGAGGAAAAATTTTTTAACAAACCTGAATCCCGCCATATTAATGAACTGAAAGGACTTTATGCACTGCACAAAAACAGCAAATTAATTCCGGTTGAGATTGGACTTAACCCGCTTAAGTACGGTGATGAAATTTTTGTTCTTGCAAATATCCTTGATATAACCAAAAAAAAACTTGCATTTGAAGAATTAGAAGAGACCGAAAATAGATTTAAAAATACTATTGAACATATGACTGAAGGTTTTCAAATCTTGGGAAAAGATTTCCGGTATTTATATGTAAATAAGGCTGTTGAAAAACACGGTAAAAAGCGAAAAGAAGAACTGTTGGGGAAAAAAATAACGGAAGCATATCCCGGAATAGATAATACAGAAATGTTTTTAAAACTAAAGCGGAGTATGTTAAGTAAAATACCCTGTACTATGCAAAATGAATTTGTTTATGATGACGGACAAAGATCCTGGTTTGAATTAAATATGGAACCTGTTCCTGAGGGCATTTTAATACTTTCTAAAGATATTACTCAAGAAAAGAAAGACAAAGAGCAAATTGAATTATACCAGAAAGAAATGGAAAAACTGGTAATTAAAAGGACAGAACAACTGGAAAAAAAGATAAAGGAAATAGAGATAGCTTCTGCAGCCGTAAAAGAAAGTGAGGAAAATTTAAAGCTCATTTTTGAAAATATTTATGACTACGGGATTGTTCTTTTAGATTTGAAAGGTAATATACTTAACTGGTCGCCAGGTTTGGAAGAATTAACTAAATACAATAAAGATGAATTAAAAGGTAAGCATTTTTCAATTTTATTTACAAAGGAAGATCTGTCTAACAAAATTCCCGATAAAGAACTTAAAAAAGTATTAAAAAATGGAAAACTAGAAACAGAAGGATGGAGGATAAAAAAGAACGGAAGCCGCTTCTGGACATACAGCGCCATAAATATTATAAAAGATAATTCAGGCAATATAAAAGGGTTTATAAAAGTAATTAAAGACATGACGGAAAAAATGATTGCAAACGAAAAGCTGAAAGAACATTCAATTCAGCTCGAAGAACTTAATAATGAACTTGAATCTTTCAGTTATAGTGTTTCTCATGATTTACGCGCCCCTTTAAGACATATAGACGGCTTTATTAAATTGGTTCAGCAAGATGAAAACAATAATTTAACCGAAGAAAGCAAAACTTATTTTAAATATGTATTGGATTCAGTAGATAAAATGGGAAACTTAATTGAAGATCTTTTAAGCTTCTCCAGGATGGGCAGATCGGAGATGAATATTGTACGGGTAGATTTAACGAAACTGGTACAAGAGGTTATAAATGAACTTTCTATTGAATCTAGTATTAGAAAAATTAAATGGGATATAAATCCTTTACCGGAGATCTCTTGCGATAGAGCTATGCTTAAACAGGTTTTAGTTAATTTAATTTCTAATTCGCTGAAATTTACAAGCGGGAAAAATGAAGCCGTTATAAAAGTCGGTTCTTTTTCTCAAAATAACGAAGAAGTTTTCTTTGTAAAAGACAATGGTGCCGGTTTTGATATGAAATTTGCAGACAAATTATTCGGAGTATTCCAACGGCTGCATAGTAGTAAGGAATTTGATGGTACAGGCATCGGTTTGGCAAATGTTAAAAGAATAATCGAGCGGCACGGAGGGTGTGTATGGGCCGAAGGAGCTGTAAACAAAGGAGCAACAATTTATTTTACACTAATAAATAGAAAATAATATGGATATTTTAAAAAGTATTTTACTTGCTGAGGATGATGAAAAAGATATTGTTTTAACTATGACGGCTTTTAAACAAAACAATTTACTCAATAAAGTTGTTGCTGTGCATGACGGTGAAGAAGCACTTGATTATTTGTTTTACAAAAATAAATTCGCTTCAAGAGAGAAAGGAAATCCGGCAGTAATTTTACTTGATATAAAAATGCCTAAAATAGACGGACTTGAAGTTTTAAAAAGAATTAAACAAGACATAAACCTGAAAAAAATTCCTGTTGTTATATTAACTTCATCCGGAGAAGAAAAAGATTTGGCAACCAGTTACAATCTGGGAGCCAATTCATACGTTGTAAAGCCTGTAAACTTTAACGAGTTTATTGAAGCTGTAAAACAGCTGGGGTTATACTGGGCGGTAATAAACCAAGCACCGCCCGGAAGCGTTGCAAAATAAAAAAGGTATCGGCCTATGGCTAGAACAATAAAAATATTACACCTGGAAGATGACGACAGGGATGCTTTTCTAATTCAAAAAACTATCCAGGCGGAAATTACAGGCGTAAATTTTAAATGGGTTAGTTCACAAAAAGATTTTAAAAATGCACTTATTAAAGAAAAGTTCGATTTAATTATGTCTGATTTTATAATTCCGGGTTTTAGCGGAACTAAAGCATTGGAAGTAGCCCAATCCATTTCACCTGATACTCCTTACGTTTATGTATCAGGCCATATCGGAGAAGACCGCGCAATAGAAGCATTGAAAAAGGGAGCTACCGACTATGTATTAAAGGATAAATTAAAAAAACTGGTACCTGCAATAAAAAGAGCTTTAAGTGAATTAGATGAAAAAGCTAAAAGAATAGAATTTGAAAATGCTTTTAAAGATGCTGAAGAAAAATTTAATGCAATAATCGATAATGTTCCGGTTGCTTTTTTTATGACAAACATAGAAGGTATTGCTACTTTTGCTCGCGGAAAGGGATTCGAAATTTCGGGAATTAAAGCCGAAGATCTGATCGGTAAAGATATTACTGAAATTTACAAAAACATTTCAATAGAATTACTGGACGGAACTATTATAAGCGTAAAAAAAGCATTTTCTAAAGCAAAAAATGGTAATGTGCTGGAAGGCTTTCTATTTTATGGAAGAAGATATCATGACATAAAAATAATGCCTTTTTTTGATGACAAGAATTTAATAAAGGGCATCTTGGGAATTTCTCACGATATAACCGAGCTTATGACTATGAGAAATCATTTAAAAGAAAGTGAGGAACTCTATAGAAATATATTCGAATCAGCACCGATAGGAATTGCTCGTGTTTCTCCCGAGAGACGTTTCATATCGGCTAACCAAGTTTTTCAAAATATTGTCGGTTATACCGAAAATGAATTGAAGGATTTAACTCTGGATGACATTACATACGATGAAGACAAAGACAAAAGCATTGAATTCTTTAATAAGGCTAAAATTAATAAAGCCAAAAGTATTAATCTTGAAAAACGTTATTTAACAAAAGACGGAAATGTTTTATGGATTAGTATTACCTCTACATCTGTTAAAAATAGTGCCGGTAATGTTCAATATTTGATTGCAATGGTTGAAAATATAAACGATAAAAAGCTGACATTACTGGCATTAAAAGAAAGTGAATCCAGGTTTAAAGAATTAGCCGCCCTTCTGCCGCAAACTATTTTTGAAATTGATGCTGAATTAACTTTAACATATGTTAACAAGGCAGGACTTGATCTATTTAAATATGATGAAAGGGATTTGATTAATAAAATAAAGTTCCACCAGCTTTTTGATAAAAATGATAAGAAATCTATTAAAGCTAATTTTAAAAAAGTAATGGAAGGAAAATATATCGACGGATTACCTTATAATGCTTTACGAAAAGACGGATCCACATTTCCTTGTGTGGTATATATAAATTTAATTTTAAAAGATGAAAAACCTATAGGCATAAGAGGAATTTTAATTGATAATACGGAAAGAGATAAAATCTTAAATGAACTTGTAGCAGCAAAGGAAAATGCTGAAGAGATGAACAAGTTAAAATCAAACTTCCTCGCAAACATGAGTCATGAACTTCGCACACCTTTGATAGGCATACTTGGATTTTCCGATTTATTAAAGAATGAGATTAAAAATACCGAACACAATGAAATGATAAGTACAATTAATGAAAGCGGAAAGAGATTACATGAAACTCTAAACCTTATTCTTGATCTATCCAGGATTGAAGCAAATAAAATTCAAATAAAAAATAATTCCTTCGATGTTATTACAGTCATAAACGAGACCATAAACTTATATAGAGATACTGCACGGAAGAAAGGCTTGTATATAAAATTAGAAACTAGACTAAATGATTTTAAAGTAGAATTGGATGAGCGATTATTTCAAAGTATAATTAAAAATATATTATCTAATGCAGTAAAATATACTTTTAAAGGAGGAGTTACTGTAAATATTGAAAACAAAAATATTAACGAAGCTTATTGGATAATTCTTAACGTTAAAGATACCGGCATAGGAATAGATAAAGAGAAACAAGACTTTATCTTTGATGATTTTAGACAGGCTAGTGAGGGTTATTCCAGAAATTATGAAGGCTCCGGTTTAGGGCTTACAATTACTAAAAAGTTTTTGGAAAAATTAGGAGGCAGCATCAAGCTAAACAGTACACCCGGTAAAGGCAGTATTTTCACTTTGTCAATTCCATATTATCCCGGTTCTTCTAAAGACGTTTAAAGTCTAATTTTTTATAAATTGACGACTACCATATAACATGCTGGCAAGTTAAAATTATTCTATCTAGAAATTATTCTTTGTACCATTCAAATGGCTAAGAAAAATATTCCGCAATCTTAATGAACATTAATTTAAGAAGTAAACCTAAAAATAAAGATACAAGAAAACTTATAAGGATGATTCCTCTTTATTAAAACATATCAATAATAGCCTTAACAATATCTCTATTGCGGAAGACAGGCTAGTAATTTTAGCTGCCGGCTGAACATATTTTTTATCAAAGTATTTTAATAATTACGGATTATTAAAAATTTTAGAAAAGGCAATAGCAAAATAACTTTTCATAGTACTTCCCCTCAATTTAGGTAAATATTTATTTTAACTTTATTCTCAAATTTAATTTATCTTATTTATCACTTGCTCAATTCGAAAGGTTTTAATTATTTTTGCACAATTTTATTGATTGATGAGGTAGAAACTTGATAGTAGAAATGAAAGATGTATACTTGCAGCGTGATGATTTTTATATTTTGAAAAACATTAACTGGAGCATAAATAAAGGAGAGCACTGGTCTGTAATTGGCTTAAACGGTTCCGGGAAAACATCATTGCTGCGAATCATTAGCGGATATACATTCCCTTCTAAAGGTGAAGTTACAGTGCTTGGTAAAAAATTCGGAGCTTACGATTTACGAGAATTAAGAAAATTAATTGGATGGGTTAGCTCTTCTCTTCAAGAAGCCCTATATACAAACGATACGGTCGAGGATATTGTTGTAAGCGGTAAATATGCAAGTATAGGGTTGTATGAAAAGCCCGGTAAAGAAGATTTAAAAAGAGCAAACTTTTTACTTGAACAGTTCGGCTGTGTTTCTTTACGAAAAAGGATTTATTCAACATTGTCACAAGGAGAAAAACAAAAAATCATACTTGCCAGGGCTTTGATGAATTTTCCGAAACTGCTAATTCTCGATGAACCTTGTACAGGTCTTGATATTTTCGCTAAGGAAAATTTCTTATCGTTAGTTGAAACTTTCGGAAATTCCGATCAGTCCCCATCTCTTTTATATGTTTCGCATCATATTGATGAAATATTACCATTGTTTAAAAATACATTATTACTTAAAGCCGGCGCTATACATTCATCCGGTGAGACAAAAAAAGTATTAGAAAGAAAAAACTTAAACGACTTTTACCAAAAACAAGTAAATGTCCGTTGGATAAATGAAAGGCCTTCTATATATATTAAATAAAATTACTTTTAATAATATATCATAATTTATTTTCTTTCTGAAAAAGAATTATTATGATTTAGTTTTAAAGATTGCTTATACTGTAATTTCTCAGATCATTATCAAAAATTTTTTTAGCAATAGTAAAAATAAAGTATCCGTTTTTTCTTTTTATCTTTTCTTTTTTTAGACTAAATGCTTTTACATATTTCGCAATTAAGTTATTACTATAAAGATTATAAAGAGAAATCTCATCAGAATCTGCACTTAAAATATATTCTTCATTTCGATAAATTTTTCCTGAGTATAATTCATTAAACAAACTGCTCACATAATTTTGCAGGGAATTTACCGGAGTTAATGTAATCGTATTTTTTATTTTGAATAAATAGGTTTTGTCGTTTTCATAAACACAAATATTTTTCATCTGAATTAATGTATCTTGATAGCTCTTAATATCGATTCCCGACACCTTAACTTGTTTGTTGGAACAATAATTAATTAAGTATTCTTTCCATTTTGATTCCGGAGGAAGCTCTGCAGTATTAATTTTGAGATTATTAATATTTACAGCACTTCCGGAATATTTTTTATACAATTTAATAAAGCGGTTTATACCCATAGTTTCAATTAAAAATTTTACATATAAACCTGATACCGGATAAGTTATTGAAGCATCATTTTGATAAAAGCCCGGTTTGGTGAATAACGAAGAAACTTTTATAAAATTACTTTGCAGTAGAAATAATCCCATTTTTAAAATTACGTTTGAAGTTTTTCCGCCCCTGCCGCCGAAGGCTACGGCGAAGCCTTCCTGTAATAGCGGTAAAGTAAATAAAGCAACATTCTTCAGCTTAAAATTCATTAGAAGGTGAAGTATTTCGTGGTAGTGGCAATTAAAGGTTGTAATAATATAGTCATATGGTAAAAAATATAAGCCCCTAGCATTATAACCTGTAAGTTCCTTCATTTCATTTTCATCCCGACAAAGGAAATAATGTATTTTTTCCTTTTTTAATAGTAATATTTCATTTTTTTTAAACCCGAGTAATTTTGTCATTCTATTAACAAATGAATCAAGCTTTTTAATTGAATATTCATTAAACAATACCATATTGCTAATATGGAATACAAAAAATTCACTCTTTTTTATAGCCCATTCCTTAGAATAATAATATGGTTTCGAAATCAAATATGATTTATAAAAGTAGTAATCTCTTTCAATATTTTTAGAAGGCACCTGTAATTTTAGAATAGAGTAATTGTTTTTTAGAGGTTCAATTTTAAATGCATACTTCAAAGACTTATTTCTAAGTTCTATCAAAACGGAATCGTTAACGTTATTAGATATTAAATATTTAAATTTTGTTTGCTTGTATGTAATTCCTAATCGTTCCGATAATTTTAATTCTTCCGGCAGAACAAAGCTGTTAAGGTTACCGGACTTATTTATTAGAGCATTAATAAATAATTTTGCTCTGGATTCGGTTAAACCATTTGAATAGATATTAAAAGAGAAGAGAAACAAAAATAATACGAACTTGAATATCTTTTTCATATAATTTATTATATCCCCAAAATTCATTTTAACATAAAAAATAATTATACAAATAAAGTTATTATGTTTATTTATATAATATCAATGCACAAATTTTAAAAAGAAATTTTTAATTTCTGCAATTGCAAATATTAAAATTTAAACGTGGAATAGAATGGCATTCTAAACATTAAAAGTATAAGCTTGCGGTATATTGCGGTTTAATTATTTTCGCGAATTTTTATCGGTTCCTGTATCGGCTCGCGTATATGCCATTGGTTTAAAATATTAATAAATGTTTCGGTTAATATGGATCCGCTTTTTAATAAAAGGTGCTGACTGTTAATGGTTTTAATATCATCAACTACAAGCATACCAGGTTTTAATTTTTCCAATGGCAAAAATACTTCTCCGGGAACAATTGTTTTCTCGGACAATATGAGTTGTATTTTTGAGATTAATTCAACATCATACTTCTGAGAATTTTTTCGCATACTGCTTAAATATTCATTCAACTTTTCAGTATCATTACCATATTTTACCAAATCTAAAAGTATATGCAGCAGCCTAGCACCAAGAGGCAACTGCTCACCCTTAATTAACTCGGCTTTCGGTTCCCCTTTACCATTAAAATCTTTTGACTGTAATTCTATTATACGCGCAACAGGTTCAAAGCGTGGAATATTTTTTAACAAACCTGCTGCCAACAGGTGATGGTTTTTTGTAAACGATGAATCATCCAATGATGTCAATCCTCGCTTATTTAATTCTATATGGACAGTTGCAGGCAGTAAAGTAACACCTAAATTAAATAAATTTAATGCCAATTTAATTTCCCATCTTTCCTCACTTGATATTTCTGCAGCATTTTCTAAAAAAGAATTACCTAATATTTTAACTTTTTCAGCAAATAATGCAGCCTGTGGAGCAATATGACTTGTAATATCTCCAAGTACTTTAACCGTTTGTGTTACTGTCCCGTCAAGCAATTCGTTAAGTTTTTCATTCTCAAGATCCAAAACCTGCATTAAAAAATTATTCTCTGCTTTTAAGTTAAATTGTTCAATCCATTCGTGTATTTTCCTTTTAATCTCATCGTCATTCCAAGGCTTAGAAATATGGGAATGGATTCCACCGATATTAACTGCTCTTATTGTATCTTTATAATCCGAATAACCTGTAACTAAAATGCGGATAGAGTCGGGTGATTTTATTTTGCAAGACTCAAGAACTTTCACTCCATCATAAGTCGGCATTCTCTGGTCGGAAAGTACAAGTGCAAATGGTCCTTCTTCATTTAGTACGCTTTCAATACGGCTGGAATCCGATAATGTACTAATCTGATAATTTTCTTTTCGAAGCAATGATTTAAAAGATTTTAATAATTCTTCTTCATCATCTATATAAAGTATTTTACGATTTTCAATATACTTGTTCATAATTACTCATAAATATTATTTGTTTCTTGTAATTCTTCAATTGTAGTATTCATCTTAGGCTCCCATTCGCGCAGATATTCATCAATACCCGGATCATGCGGATAAGAGTCTTTTCTTTCCGTCAATGCATCGGCTAATTGTATAATTGTATTGAATGTATCATCCCCCGTATAGCTATGATGATTCAATACAGCAGAAATGATCCTTGAAGGGAAATTCCAATAAGTTAGCAGCGCAGCCCCAACTTCGTCGTGTGTTGTTGAGTGAAGTTCCTTATCGACTAAATAAACCGGTCTCCTCCTTTTGGCCAAAGTTTCATAAAAATTTTTATCCTTTTCATTGTAAGAACATAACCTTAATATTAGTCCTATATCAAGTAAAAGAGCAGCCACATATATTTCATGCTGTTCGTTTTTCAAAGACCATCTTATTGCAATCTCTCTTGCCAGATGTGCACGTAAAATTGAAACCTCCCTTATGCTTTCCACCATTTCTATTACCTGTTGACTATTACATCCTTTTACCGATTCAAAAGATTCTAATCCGAGAACAATATTTAAAACAAATTCGGTTCCTATAAATGTAATAGCTTCGTATACGCTAGAGATTTGTTTACGTGCACCATAAAAAACCGAATTTGATATTCTTAGTAATTTTGCTACCAGAGCCGGACTTTTTTCTATCTCTTTAGCTATTTCCTTCTGTGATTGAACATCAGCCTCCAAAATGTTTACCAATTTGGAATGAAGCTTAGGCGGCGACGGTAAATTATTGAAAGAATATAAAATTTCCTGAAGATGTTTTTTTCTTATATCTTCCTGAAGCGTCATAGATTCATTTACAATTTTGCGAAGCTGCATATCATCCCAGGGCTTCATTATGTAATGCTGTGCCACACCCCGCTGAATGGCATTTAAAACTACCTGCTTTTCTTCAAATCCGCTTAGTATAATTCTTATTGCATGCGGATTAATATCAACGGATCTTTCCAGAAGCTCTGTCCCGGAAGTTTCGGGCATACGCATATCTGAAATTATAACATCCACACTGTTATATTTAAGAAATTCCAGGGCATGTATTCCTGAAGTAAAAAAATACATTTTATATTTATCCCGATGGAAAAGACTTTTTAAAGATTTTAAAATGTCTTCTTCATCATCTATAACAACAATGCTGGAAAGATGCGCCTTTGACGGCTGTATATTTTCATGATTCATTCTATGTCTCTTTTATTTCAGATTCGGCAACTTTTTGTTCGATAGGCAATTTAATTGTAAAAGAGCTGCCTTCACCAACTTTACTATCAACTGTTAATAAACCTGCATGTTTTTCTATAATTGAGGAAGAAATCCAAAGACCTAAGCCAGTACCTTTGCCTACAGGTTTTGTGGTAAAGAAGGGATCGAAAATTCTTTTTAAATTTTCCTGAGATATACCACATCCCGTATCTTTTATTTTAATGCATACGCTTTCACCTTCCTGATAGGTTGAAATATTTATATCGCCTTTTTCATTTATGGAATGCGCAGCATTAACAAGAAGATTGACAAGCACCTGCTTAATTTCCCCGATATTGCAGCTAACCTGAGGCAACTCTCCATAATCTTTTTTAATAGTCGTCTTATATTTAAGAACATTCCAAACTATGGTAAGCGTATCGTCAATTGCATCGTTTATTGAAGATTTTAAGAAAGATGTACCCGACATATGAGCGAAACCTCTTAAACCTTCAACAATTTTCTTTATACGTCCCGTACCTTCGCTAATACTTTTTATCATAGGATTAAAATCTTCCAAAATAAAGTTTAAATCGATTTCATCTGAGAAACGGTCTATTGATTCTATTTCATCTGCAAATTGTTTTGTATTTTTTAATTTGCCGCCTAAATCTCTCCATTTATTTAACAGATCTATAGTATCGAAAAAATATTCATTTAACCTGTTCACATTACTCGACACATAAGCAAGAGGATTATTAATCTCATGAGCAATTCCGGCAGTTAGCTGCCCTAATGAAGCCATTTTTTCGGACTGCACAAGAGTATTTTGCATCTGTTTAACATTGAATAAAGCTTGTTCAAGTTTTTTATTACGCTCCTTCAATTCTTTCTCTAGTTCCAACTTCTCCTTTTCTCTCAATACCCTTTCCGTAATATCTTGGATAGTTCCAATTAGTCTGAGAGGTTTTCCATTGCTATCAAATTCAATATCTCCAAGTCCAAGAACCCATCTTACCTCTCCATCGTTTTTTCTGATTATCCTGTATTCTTTTTCAAATCTTTTGTTCTTATTAAGCACTTCTTCATTAAAATATTCAAACATTTTTTCTTTTTCTTCCGGGTGAATTATATTTAACCATGAATCGGCGTTTTTGTCATAAGCTTCATCTATTCCGAAAATTTCATTCAATATTGTTGAACTCTCCCAAGTACTGGTTTTTAAATCAAAACTGTAAGATCCAAGATGTGCGACGTATTGAGATTTCTTTAACAAATATTCACTAGCCCGTAAAGCTTCTTCAACTAATCTTCTTTGAGTAATGTCCTGATTTGCTCCATAAGTTCTTACGGTTTGGGCTTCTGCATCTTTAACTACATTAATATGAACTGAAAAATAACCTATTTCTCCATCGCTATAAATAATTCTATGTTCAAGGTGGCTGAAATAATTAGGGTCTTTAGTATTTAACGATTTTTGAACTTCAATACCTACCAAAGGACGGTCTTCGGGGTGTACGAATGTTGAGGCATATTGCGTGGAGGTCATTTGATAGCTGCCTTCTTTTTCTATATTCGTTTTTAGCAATGAATAGAATTGATCATTAAAAGTGAATACATCGTTATTAATATCGTATTCCCAGTATGCGAGTTTAGCAATCTTGAGAGCCTCTGTAAGCTGATTTTGACTAGCAATTAATTTCGATTCGATTTTTTTCTGAAGTGTAATTTCATTACTAATTCCTACCAATCCCGTAATATCATCAAAAGTATCGCGAAGCGGAACTTTTGTGGTAAGATACCATCTTTCATCCCCTTCGCTGGTTTCTATTTTAACTTCTTTATTAATAACCGATTTCCCCGTTTGAATAACTTCAATATCTTCATTAAAAGACTGGACATATAAATCCTTTGTTCGAGGAATAATATTTTGTTTATTTAAAATATCAAATTGACTATTTATCCCGAGTGCTTTTAAATCCGCTAAATTGTTTAGAACAAACTTACCGTCTTTATCTCTTACATAAATTCTCTCCGGTATAGCATCAATAATTTTATGCAGTAAATTTCGTTCATCTGCAATGGTCTTTTCCATCCGTTTTATATTTGTAATATCTCTAGACATTCCAAACGTACCGACTATATTATTTTTACTGTCTCTTAACGGCATTTTGGTAGTTGAAGACCATGTAATTTTGCCTGAAGGCCATTTTTCTTTTTGAACTTTATTTATTACCGGATCGCCTGTAGCTATTATTGATAATTCATCTCTTCTGTATTCCTCCGCTTGTTCCCTATTATAAAAATCAAAATCGGTCTTTCCAATAATATTTCGTTCCGTAAACTCACCCAGTTTCATTACATGATGCCTATTTACTCTTATAAATTTACTTTCAGTATCTTTAAAGTAAATTGCGTCAGGCATGTTATCCATCAATATCTTAAACTGATTCTGGTCAAAGAAGGAGTCGGCTAAAAATGTTGAGTTGTATCCTAAGTTGCTTCTTATTTCGTCGGGTAAATCGTTTGAGTCTTTAATATAATCCTGCATAGCTGCAACCAGCTTATGTATTTGATCTCGTTCTTCGGCATGTTCAAGTTCAAGCAGCTTATTTTCAGTATTATCCATTATAAGACCGTACCATATAATATCTCCGTTTTCCTCCATTTCGGGATAGGAAATAAAACGATACCATTTGGTTTCACCGTTAATTAAAAAGCGTGCTTCCCTTTTAAAAGATTTAAGAGTAATTGCAGAAAGACCGATTGCCTTTTTAGTAACTCCCACATCATCCGGATGCATAAGATTAATAGCCTTTTGAACATTGTTAATCATATCTGCCTGTTCCAAGCCGAACATTTCTTTTGAGGAAGACCCGACATAAGAAAAGGCGTACTTTCTATCCGGATGAAGTACAAATTGATAGCACATACCGGGAAAATTTTGTTCAAGTTTTTTAAATCTTTTTAGGTCTTTTTCCGCTTCGTTCAGTTTTAATTTTGATTCTTGTAATTCAATTTCTAGTCCCTTTTCTTTTATAATTTTATTTATTACAAAAATTATTTTTTTTAGGAATCCTCTATTTATAAAATCAAAAGCCCCTTTTTCAAAACACCGAAGCGCCTCTTTTTCCTTTTCTTCCGTTGCTATAATAATTGTCTGCACACCCGGCAGATGCTTTTGCACATATTTAAGAATTTCCAAGCCATTAACAGTCGAGCTTTTAAATTCAGATATTACAATATCCGGGTTAAATTCTTTTAAACTATTAAAAAACTTCTCATTATTATTTACCGATAACAATTCATACGGATTTACAGCTTCATCTAATTTTTTTTCTAAAATTTTTTTATAATTCAAATCGCTGTCAACTAAAAGTATTTTAGTTGTTTTTGATATTCCAACTTCTTCATGCTTTTTATTTTTTTTAATAGGCATTTTCCGTTATTTCTTTATTTTACAGTTCAACACATCTTAATAATATTATCGAAGTTTTCTGAAATTATTTTATTTTTTTACAATATTTTTTCTATTGAATTGCAATCTATTTTTAAAAGCGGGACACGAAAACACAGAATTTTATTAAAATGGGAAGTTCTAAAATCTTGGAAATTATTTGCAGGTAAGTGCTTGTAGCTATTTGGCTTAGTTCCCCTTTTCTAAAACATAGGTAAGCAGCTTAAACATAATTTTTGTTTCTTTCATAATTTATCTTTTAGTAAAAGATAATTATAACTTATACCAGAATAAAAATCCAAAAGGTATTTTTCGGCAAGAATATACCGGTCAATATATGAAATGGAACAATTTTCGAACAAATAAAACTTGTTCAAAATTTTACAATTCATAAAAGATTTTAAATTAAATAATAACTTAAGAGTTTTATTTTTCTTTAATTAAGTATAAACGGTTATCGTCTACTTTATAGATCATCGGGGCCACAATTATTTTCGGATATCTAAGCCTGAGACGCTTTGCTTCACTAGTTACAAAATCTATCTCATTTCCTATTTCAAACATAGGAGCAAAATGCATAAAGTGTTCTTCCGCCCAGTTTCTATCCCAGCCTGCTTTATCCACTAGTCCGTTTATAAATTTTTCTTTGCGTGCAATCAAGTTAACCATGCCGCAGTCGTTATGACCGATTAGTGCAATATGCTTTACATCCCCAACTGCAATTGCATAAGATACTTTAAACTCGCTGTATCTTAAGTTTGCTCCGCCTGTACGAATTATATACGCAAAATTATCAGGAATTGTTAAATGTTTTCTGTTATCCATGCACATTCCAATAAGAAGCTGTGCATTGCTGTATGAATCAAGCTCATAATTTAAGTTATGATATTTTAACAACAAACCTATTGGTGTATCTTTATAATCAGGATTAATATCATCAACAGTTTTCACATTAATTAATTGTTCCATTTTATCCTATTTATGTTTTTTAAGATGAGTTATATATCCGCTTAGAAGTATATTATTTTATATTAATTTGCAGTTACATATCCGCTTAGTTTATTACCATAGAAATGATAATTCCGGACGTCAATTTAATTAATTAAGATTTAAAAAGTAAGATAAAATCTGAAATTTTATTCCTATTTATATTGCAATTTTATTTAGCTAAAATTTCGACCGATTCTCCGGATACTCAGTTCTGAGTTCAATTGGATTTACCGACCCGGTTAATATTTATATTATTCTACTGCTCTATTATTACTTCCGGACGAATATTGAAAAGGTTTAAAATTGTAAATCCGATTTTTATTATTATAATTTCTAAAAATTTGTATATTACACTATACATATATAGTGCATTGTAAAAATACAGTTCTACTTAAAATTTTGATGAAAATTTATTATTAATTATTTGTTTAAAATATAATGCTAAAGCAAATTTTTATATTTTCAACTTCGGATTTAATAATAAATATTTTTATAAAATAATTTTACTTTTCAAGGCAAGATAGATTTCATTATTAATTAAATTCAGGTAAATATGAACATCCTGATAAACTTACTTAAAGAAATCGCTGTTTTTCTTGTTATTGCATATTTATTTAGTAAAACTCCTGTTTTCAAATTATTACTCACCAAAGATTTTACCATCGGGGATTTTTTTACTCTCTATATTTTTTTTAGTGCTATGGCTATAATAGGAACTTATTTTGGAATACCTGTGGACGGTGCGATAGCAAACAACAGAGTGATAGGTGCATCAATTGCAGGCCTAATTGGAGGACCGGTATTAGGTTTTTCCGTAGGATTTACTGCCGGCGTTCATAGATTTTTTATGGGAGGATTTACAGCTGTATCTTGCGGACTCTCAACAACGGTTGAAGGAGTTCTTGCCGGTTTTGTTCATCAATACTTTGCTAAACAGCAAAGATATGAAAGAGTATTCGATCCCGACATCGCGTTTCTTACTACTTTAGTAAGTGAAATTCTACAGATGATAATTATTTTGGCAATTTCCCGGCCGATTACCGATGCAGTAGAATTAGTAAAAATGATAGCCCTTCCGATGATAATTTCAAACTCTCTTGGATCGGCTTTAATAATGAGTCTTTTTCGCGATCAAAGATATAATTATGATAAGATAGGTTTTGCATACTCCAAACAAGCTTTAAAAATTGCTAAAAGAATTCTGGGTGAATTAAATAAAGGATTAAATAGAGATTCATCCGCTAAAATTGCAAACATTATTCTCGAAGAGACAAATGTAGACGCAGTAGCTATAACAGACCGGGAAAATGTTCTAGCGTTTATCGGTGTTGGAGATGATCATCATAAACCGGGTTCACCAATTGCTTCCGATATAACAAGGACAGCCATTAAAGAAAATAGTATAAAATTTATTGATGGTTCTACCGAACACTACCATTGTCCGATTTCTGAAAATTGCAAACTGTCCTCTGTTCTTGTTGCCCCGGTTAGAATTAAAGATGAAGTAATTGGGACAATAAAGCTTTACGGACAAAAAAATAAATTATTCTTTAGAATTAATGAAGCTCTTGGCCAGGGCATTGCCGAACTTGTAGGGAATCAACTTTTAGCTGCAAGGTATGAACAGCAAAAAAATCTGCTTACCAAAGCAGAGTTAAATTTAATACAAGCACAAATTAATCCGCACTTTTTATTTAATGCTATCAATACTATTATTGCCGTAAACCGTAGAAGTCCTGACAAAGCAATTGATTTGTTAATAAATCTTTCAAACTTTTTTAGAAAGATATTAAGACGAAATAAAGATATTTCTACAATAAAAGAAGAATTGAACCATGTTAATTCTTATTTGGAAATTGAAAAAGTAAGGTTTCAAAGTAAATTGGAAATAAAAACAGATATCGATAAAAATTTACTTGATGTAAAAATTCCGACTTTTACATTTCAACCCCTGGTAGAAAATGCAATTAGGCATGGAATTTCCAAATTATTTGAAAAAGGGAAATTGGAAATTAGAATACATCGAAATAACGGGTTCATTGAAATTGAAATTGAAGACAACGCAGGGTCATTTAGCTTGAACAAAGATAAGCCGGGATTGGGAATTCAAATTGTTGATAAACGAATTAAAAACCTAGCGGGAAATGAATATGGTGTAAAATTATATTGTGACCCTGATATTAAAACAATAGCAACAATAATATTACCTGCGGGAGGGGTAAGTTGAAACTAAACGCTTTAATAATAGATGACGAATTTAACGCCAGAGAGGAAATGGAATATTTATTAAGTCAATCTGGCTATATAAATGTAATTAAAAAATGCACTGATGCACTGGAAGGAATAAAAGCAGTAAATTCTATGCATCCGGATGTTATCTTTCTTGATGTACAATTGCCTTCAATAAATGGTTTTGATATGCTTTCTATGATTGAAGAATCGGTACTTCCAAGGGTTGTTTTTGTTACAGCATACGATAAATATGCTATTGAAGCTTTTGAAAATGATGCCGTAGATTATCTGTTAAAGCCTGTTGAGATCGACAGGTTAAATAAAACCATTGAAAAACTTCTTAATTCGATTCAGCAGAACAAAGAACAGAAATTGGAAATACCCCCTTTAAAAAAAATACCAAGCGCTGGAAACAATAAAATAAAAATTATTGATGTGGAAAGTATAGAATATGTCCACTCAGATGAAACAGGTGTATTTGTAGTTAGTAATGAAAAAAAATATTTCACTGAAATTACGCTAAAAGTTCTTGAAAATAGGACAAAATTATTTAGATGTCATAAGCAATTTTTAATAAATCCGGATAAAATTGATGAAATCCTTTTTGATAATAATTCAACCGGAAAGATAAAAACCATTTCTCAGCATTTAATTCCAATCAGCCGTCATTACTTAAAAGAATTAAAAGAAAAATTGGGCCTCTAATTTATTTCATTCTGTAATAATTCTAAAAATATCAAAATACATTAATTACAAATTTTTACTCATGTAACTTACTGAATCTATTTTACCTCTTAATAGCGTATATTGCTTCTTACTAAAAGAGTTTTTGCAAACTTAATTTCAGCCCTATAAGTTCCGCTCGTTAATTGTATATAATCAATAATTACCGGATATTAAGTATATTCAATAATTAAATTGAAAAAATTTATCCGTCATTATTGACTTGCTATTTTTTAATTAACCGGGAGACCTGCGATGAGAAAAATTTTATCTATTTCCTCAATTCTTCTATTTTCCGCTTCGTTCCTTTTAGCACAAAATGTTAACACGGGAGGTAAAGAAAATCTTATATTTAAAGGTTTTATTAGTACAACATTATTCGGGCAAGATCAATCATTTGGTTTTGGTAATGGCCAGGATGCCGAATGGGTAACTTCAAATAATACACAGAATAAATGGTTTTATGGAGGCGACATACGTAATACTAGAATAACTATGGTTTTTAACGGCCCGGAACTTAAAAATGACTGGGCGTTAGGCGGGGTGCTTGAATTTGACGCTTTTAATGATTATGCCAATGAGGGTGCTTTTGGGCAGCAGGTACCAACTCCTCGAGTACGTTTAGGATATGTAGATATTAAACATAAAAATCTTATTTTACGGATTGGACAGGCATGGGACCCGTTGTTCGGAAATGTACCTGTATCACTTTCCCATATAGCTTTTCCACTCGGATACGGCGCTGCTGGAGATGTAGGCTGGAGATTTCCGGGTATATTTTTCTATTACAAATTTGAATCACAAAGTTCAACCCACATTGGTTTGGATTTTGCCGTAATGGAAAATTCATGGGCAAATGCAGGCGGTAATACAAATTTTACAACTCCGGGAAATGCCGGCAGCCCACAGTTTGAATTGAGATTAAACTTAGAAAGTAAATTATCAGGCGGCGGTGTATTTAAAGCTTATGTTGCAGGACATTATGACCAAAAGAAATTGGGAGGAATAGGAGCTAACACTACTACAAATCTTACAGGAACTGCAGAAGAGTTGGGACTTAGCTTTAGTTCACACGGGTTTTTAATTCATGGAAATTTATATTCCGGGAAGAATGTAGGACAACAATTTGGCCAATTAACACAATTTTCGGAAGCTAACCACGATTTAGCTTCAACCGGCTTCTGGGCTCAAATAGGTTATGCATTTGAAAGTGGATGGGGTATTTATGGATTCTATGGAATGGAGAATGTGAATAAGGATGATGCCGTTGCCTTACAGATGCCCAGGGAGAAAAATGCTTTATATGACATAATGGTTAAATATGGAACCGGTCCATTGGAATTAGGTGTAGAATATCTTCATGATAATCTAATTAATTTGATATACGATGAAGCAGGTGCAGCTTCTGAAGGAACACTAAAAGGAACTCAGATTGCTTTGAGTATGTTGTATAAATTTTAAGTATTATAAAAGGTTAAAAAATTTAGATCCATATCTGCCCCTTACATTTTTAATAGCCAAAATAATTATGTAAAAAGGGCAGATAATTAAAAAATAATAGTTAAGAATTAAGGGGACTTTTGTGATCATTATATAGGAGTGAAAAATGGAAGCATTACTTATAATGATATTGGTTTTTGCCGGATACATAATAATGTACCACCTATACGGGAAATTTATAGGGAACAAAATTTTT
>CAZHBJ010000002.1:0-16643 GCA_964530445.1 uncultured Ignavibacteriaceae bacterium | reverse complement strand
TTTGCATTAAGTAATAAAAACAAAGTCCCTTCTGTTGAGCTCAAAGACGATACCGATTATGTACCTACAAAAAAGGAAGTAATATTCGGACATCACTTTTCATCAATAGCCGGAACAGGACCGATTGTCGGGCCTGCAATTGCAGTTATTTGGGGCTGGCTGCCGGCTCTTCTTTGGGTGTTTATCGGATCAATAATTATGGGTGCAGTTCATGATCTTGGTTCCTTAATAATCTCAATACGTAATCAGGGTAAATCTATTTCAGAATATACGGCAAAATACATTAATAGTCGTACAAAATATTTCTTCTTCTTTATTGTATTTCTGGAACTCTGGATTGTTGTATCAATCTTTGGTCTTGTAATAGCAATATTATTTAATATGTATCCGGGATCTGTAATTCCGGTTTGGTTTCAAATTCCAATTGCCGTTGCTTTAGGCTATATGATTTATAAAAAAGGTGCCAATGCAACTATAGGAGCTATAATATCGGTAATATTAATGTACGCTACAATTATAATAGGTACGTATGTTCCCATAGCATTACCTTCATCTATTTTAGGACTTTCTCCGATAGCTATTTGGTCAATTATACTTTTAATATATGCTTATATTGCGTCGGTTCTGCCTGTAACTCGTTTACTTCAGCCGCGTGACTATATAAATGCGTACCAACTATTAATCGCAATGACACTTTTAGTATTAGGTGTTTTGTTCGCCGGTTTCGGTGGAAATCTTAAGGTTGTTGCACCATCTGTTCAAGCTGCCCCTGCCGGTGCACCTCCATTATGGCCGTTCTTATTTATAACTATTGCTTGCGGTGCTATTTCAGGATTTCATTCATTAGTTTCTTCCGGCACTTCTGCAAAACAAGTTAGACAGGAATCGGATTCTATTTTCGTCGGCTACGGAGCTATGTTAACAGAGGGCGCTTTGGCAACATTAGTTATTATTGCTACAGTTGCCGGAATAGGTTTGGGATATAATAATCAAGGGCAAACATTATTCGGTATTCAGGCATGGACCAGCCACTATTCTTCTTGGGCGGCAGCAGCCGGATTAGGTTCTAAAGTAGGTGCTTTTGTTGTAGGAGCTGCAAATTTACTCGCCACATTCGGAATTCCTAAAGCAATTTCTATTGTAATTATGGGAGTTTTTGTCGCTTCATTTGCCGGCACAACTCTGGATACAGCAACAAGAATCCAAAGATATTTATTAACTGAAACTTTTCCGAAAACATTTAAGAATAGATATTTCTCAACGGCGGTTGTTGTATTATTTGCTCTTGCTTTAATTTTTTCAACCGGTGCAAACGGAAAAGGTGCACTTGCTTTATGGCCTTTATTCGGAGCAGTAAATCAAACACTCGCCGCGTTGGCATTAATTATAGTTACGGTTTACCTTAAAGAAAAATTAAACTGGGGCTGGATTGTCAGCGGTGTCCCGGCCGTATTTATGTTAGTTATGTCTTTATGGGCGACAATACTTAATCAGGTATCTTTTGGCAAAAGTGAAAATATTTTATTACAGGTAATTAATATTATTATTATAGTTTCAATGATTTGGGTGGCTATTGAAGGATTTACAAAGTTTATTAAGACCAAAACTATTCCTTCATCCGCCTCAGAGCCTGTACATGATGCTCTTTAGTAAAAGAACTGTAAAATATTTGTTGAGAAAGAGGTTGTCTTAAAAATAATTGCCTAATTTAAAGCGGAATAGATAATCGGATTCAAATTCTTCTTTTAAGACAGCCTTTTTATATTCATTTTCTCTACTATAAAATGTTCAGGATATTTAAATGCTTGAACCGGACACTCGACTGGATTTAAGAAAAACTTATTTTAAGATTTTAATACCAGTAATTGTTATGCTCATTATTTTCTATTTATTAAAAATATTTGGTGTATTGGATAATATTCATGTAGGATATTTAAAACCGATTTCCATTTTATTTTTTATCCTTGCCGGTATATTCGGTATAGCATTCCCTATTTTTTACAGGACTTTGTTTATAAGTAAACTGAAGCATATTAGAACAATATCAATAAAAGAATTTATAAGGTTTGAGAAAAGATTAATCATTATATCTATGATCACACCTTATTTTATTATTATGCCCATTATTTTTAATTTTTCTAATTTTTACTTCGGCGGCATTATTCTTTTCTCTCTTTATGCCGCATACTATTTTTATCCCTCTAAAGCAAGAATTGATTTTGAAAAAAGAATTTTTCGTATAAAAGATAAAGTTTTATAACTAAATTTTTGAATAACTGATTTTATTATGAAAGAACCTGTTGATAATATAATCCAAAAGTTGTCTTCTTTCTTTAAAAATTTTGATTCTGCATCAAAAAATAAAGCAATAGATATAATGGAATTCGAACTCGGTGAAATGGAAAACATTTTTGCATTGCTTGTTCTGGGAGCATTTATAGGCTTCCCCTCCCCTCCCATGCAAATTACTCTGGATTTATTGCCTGATATGGAAAAACATTTTTTAATGATGCTTAATAAAGTAGATACGGCTGAAAGTCCTTTATCGGACTTATTATCGGCATTTGACGTTATATGAAATATGTAAATGGAATCTAAAAACATTAATTTATTTTTTTTAGGTAAAGGAGGAGTAGGAAAATCAACAACTTCTGCCCTTATTTCCGTTTACCTTGCCGGCCAGGGAAAAGATGTTCTTTTGGTTTCTATGGATCCGGCACATAACCAATCGGATATTTTTGAATCTTCCCTTTCCGAAAAGCCTTATAATATTACCGCTAATTTAGCTGCCATAGAAATAAATATAAACTCATGGATTAAAAAATATCTTTCGGAAATTGAAACGCAAATAAAACACTCATATTCATATTTAACTGCTTTGAATTTGGAAAATTATCTTGATGTAATTAAATATTCTCCAGGTATCGAAGAATATGCCATGCTGCTGGCATATAAAGAAATTCGGAAAAAATATATCGAAAAAGATTATATTATTTTCGATATGCCCCCTACTGCCCTGACACTAAAATTTTTCGGTTTGCCAAAGCTATCCATGATGTGGATTGAAAAGCTTCTTGACCTTCGCAATAAAATAATAAAAAAAAGAGAAATAATTACAAAAGTAAAAATCGGAACTAAAGAAATAGAACGAGACAAAATACTTAATAAATTAAACGAACAAACAAATAATTATAGTCTTATTAATAAAAATTTTCAGGATAATAAGAAAACAATAATAAATCTTGTAATGAATAATGACCTACTGGCTTTTTCCGAATCGGAATTAATAATAAAAAAATTAGGCATGTTTAATTTATTTATCGGCAATATTATAGTTAATAAAATACAGCCGGATTTTTCACTTAATGAAATACAAAAAAGGTTTAATCATAATTCAATTAAAACTTTTCCGATTAGCAAATTCCCTTTAATCGGATTATTATCATTGAAAAACTATATTGATTCAGGCGTTTTACTTGAAGGTTTTTAAATTAAGATATTTTTAATTTAGACTGAATTACATAATAAGACGAAAAGTATAAGTCATTTGCGTTGGAGAGATTAGATGGACAAATTGATGAAAAAAAAGCTTTCTGATCTATTAGACAGGATTAAAGAACCGCAGAGCGGATTAACCATCAGCCAATTAGGAATGATAGAAGGAATTAAACACGAACCAATAACCAACAAATTATTAGTCGTAACTAATCCCAAGATAACTTCCAAAGCATGTTGTATGGTTTTTAATCTTTTTGAAGTCGGTAAAATAGAAGACTTAATAGCCTTTGAACTTAAAAAAGAATTTCCAAATGTTGAAGTAGAATTCATTAGTACAAGTTGTTGATCTCTTTTACAAAATATAATTGGAAATTAAAATCGGAAATATTGTATAGTGATTTATTTGTATAGAAAAACGAGATGAATATAGGAAATTATTTATCAAACAAATAAAATTGCTTGGTTCACCCTTGCAAATTAATAATATATCAAATAAATACAATCGGAGGTAACATGTCAGAAGAAACAAAGCTTGTCGATACTACCGCTAATCCGGCACCGTTAGGACTGTTGGGATTTGGAATGACCACAGTATTACTTAATCTTGCAAATGCTCATCTTATTCCTTTAGGAAGCATGATATTAGCCATGGGACTATTTTACGGCGGGTTGGCGCAAATATTTGCAGGCTGGATGGAATGGAAAAAAGGAAATACATTCGGCTTGACTGCATTTACTTCTTACGGTTTGTTTTGGGAATCATTTGTTTTTCTTTTTGTAATTCCTAAATTAGGATGGTGGAGCAGCGCTTCTTTGGGCGGAGTAATTGCATATCTTATTATGTGGGGCCTATTTACTTTTGTTATGTGGATTGCTACCTTTAAACACAATAAGGCTCTTCAAGTAGTTTTCTTAACTTTATGGGTTCTGTTTGGATTGTTAGCTTTAGGAGAAGCAACGGGAAGTGACGTAATTAAAATAATAGCAGGATGGGAAGGCATCTTCTGCGGTTTTTCTGCTGTTTATGCTGGCCTTGGGCAGGTATTAAATGAAACTTATAAGAAAACCGTCTTTCCACTCGGGTAATTTAATATTCTTTAATAATAGTATTTAGAAGGAGTTAATAAATGAGTAAACAAAAGAATGATGAAGTTTCGGAAGCTCAAATTGCTGTTCATTGGAAAGAGGAAGATTATTTTGAACCTTCTACCGGTTTTAAATCACAGGCTAATCTTAAAGATGAAAAGGTCTTAAATAAATTTGGAATAGAGAATTTTCCTCAATGTTTTGAAGAGTATGCTAATATGCTTGACTGGTATAAAAAGTGGGATAAAGTTCTCGATTCAAGTAATCCCCCGTTTTTTAAATGGTTTACCGGTGGTAAAATAAATGCATCTTACAATTGTTTGGATAGACATTTAGATAAGTACAAAAACAAAACAGCAATACATTTTATACCGGAACCCGAAGACGAACCAATTCAACATATTACTTTCCAGGAACTTTATAATAGAGTTAACGAATTCGCAGCTTTATTAAAAGATTTTTGCGGAGTAAAACCCGGCGATACCGTTACATTGCATATGCCTATGATTCCCGAAATTGCGGTAGCAATGCTTGCCTGTGCCCGAATAGGCGCTATTCATTCTCAGGTATTTTCCGGTTTTTCTGGCAAAGCCTGCGGAGAACGGGTTGCCGATGCAAAAAGTAAAGTACTTATTACTGCCGATTCATACTATCGCGGCGGAAATCTAATTGATCATAAGGAAAAAGCAGATGTTGCTTATGAAGAAGCTTTAAAAGAAGGACAAAAAATAGAAAAGGTTCTGATATTCGAAAGATATCCCGGTAAATATTCCGCAAAAACACCTCTTGTAGAAGGTCGTGACTTTTTAGTTAATGATGTTATTAAAAAATATTATCATCATAAAGTTGAACCTGAACAACTTTTATCCGAAGATACTCTTTTCATAATGTATACTTCAGGTTCAACAGGAAAACCAAAAGGAGCCCAGCATTCCATCGGCGGTTATATGTCTTATGTAACAGGAACATCAAAATTTATTCAAGACATTCACCCTGAAGATGTATACTGGTGTATGGCTGATATCGGATGGATTACCGGACATTCTTATATAATATACGGCCCGCTGGCTCTTGCGGCATCTTCAGTAATTTATGAAGGCGTTCCAACATATCCGGATGCAGGGCGACCATGGAGAGTTGCTGAAGAATTGGATGTGAATATTTTCCATACTTCTCCAACAGCAATCCGTGCTTTAAGGCGTGTCGGCCCTGATGAACCGGCAAAATACAATTATCATTTCAAACATATGACTACCGTCGGCGAACCTATTGAACCTGAAGTTTGGAGGTGGTATTATAATACAGTTGGTAAAAAAGAAGCTGCTATTGTAGATACCTGGTGGCAAACAGAAACCGGAGGATTTCTATGTTCTACAATTCCGGGAATTCACAAAATGAAACCCGGAAGCGCAGGACCCGGTGTACCGGGAATTTATCCCATAATCTTTGATGATGAAGGCAAACCTCTTCCGGCCGGAAGCGGAAAAGCAGGTAATATATGCATTCAAAATCCTTGGCCCGGGAGAATGCTTACCATCTGGGGCGATGATGAAAGATTTATCAGACAATACTATCAGCGATATAATAAAGATCCGAAAAGTAAAGATTGGCATGATTGGCCGTACTTTGCCGGTGATGGTGCCGTTGAAGCACCTGACGGGTATTTTAGAATTCTCGGACGTATTGATGATGTAATTAATGTTGCAGGCCATCGTCTGGGAACAAAAGAACTAGAATCTGCTGCATTAATGTGCCAGGAAGTTGGAGAAGCCGCAGTTGTTCCCGTTGCTGATCCGATAAAAGGTAAAATTCCTCATATATTCGTTTCCCTTAAACCAGGTATTAAGCCAAGTGCAGAGGTACAAAAGAAAGTTTCCGATACACTTGCACGTGAAATAGGACCTATTGCTAAACCTGGTAAAGTATGGATAGTTTCCGATATGCCTAAAACACGCTCGGGAAAAATTATGCGTAGAATTTTATCCGCCGTTGCAAACAAACAAGATGTCGGTGATATTACTACTCTTGCAAATCCGCAAGTGGTAGAAGAAATAAAAAATTTAGCATAAACTAATATTTAACGGAGGTTCTTAAATTTGATTTGAACCTCCGTTTTTTTTATTTTCTTATAACATAAAATTATTAGTAAGAAGAGAACACCATGTTCCGAATAATACCTGAAGGTCTGGAGTATAAGGAACACGTTTTATTAAAAAACGGAGAAGGTCTCTTTTTTAAACCTGCCACTTTAAATGATATCCCTTTAGTTCAATCTTTTACAAAACGCATTTCTCCGGAGAGCCTTCGCATGCGTTTTATGGCATCGGTTTCAGAAATTCCATCGAATATAATTAAAGATTTGTGCAGCGGCGACTTCACGCAATCAGGATCCCTTTTAGCTATAAAAGGAGATGATATTTCCCAGGTTGTTGGCTTGGGAAATTATGTCGGTATGGGAAACGGACGTTCGGCGGAAGTATCATTTTTAATTGAAGATTCTTACCAGGGAAAAGGAATAAGCACATTACTGTTGGAAAGATTAGCTGGTCTTGCTGCTGCAAACGGCTTTGTAGAACTTGAAGCAGAAGTATTACCGGATAACCAGCCGATGTTAAATGTAATGAAAAGTTCCGGTTTTGAAAATCATCAAGTTTGGAGTTCGGATACCGTACATATAGAACTGCCGGTTCAAGGTGCTGCAGGATTATGGGAAAGGACCGATCTAAGAGAAAGAATTGCAGTAGCTAATTCTTTAATACCTTTATTGCGGCCTAAAGTCGTTGCTCTAATCGGAGCTTCAAGAGAATCTTCATCAGTAGGAAATATTATTTTCAGAAACATACTTTCAGGTAATTATTCAGGTACCGTTTATCCTGTAAATCCCCAGGCAATTTCTGTTAACGGAATAAAAGCTTACTCATCAGCAAAAGAATTACCGGAACGTGTTGATCTGGCAGTTATTGCTGTAAGAGCCGATAAAGTACAGGAAGTTGCCGAAGAAGCAATTGATGCAGGAGCGAAAGGAATAGTAGTTGTTTCTGCAGGTTTTGCCGATGCAGGAGCTGAAGGTTTGGAAAGACAAAAAAATCTTGTAAATCTTGTTCGCAAACACGGCGTAAGATTATTAGGACCTGGATGTTTAGGATTAATGAATACCAATCCGGAAGTAAGTTTAAACGCAAGCTTAGCTCCTAAAATTATGTCCCCCGGTCAAGCTGGATTTTTTTCTCACTCAGCAGCGTTAGGTTTGGTAATATTAGAATACGCAATGGAAAAAGGTGTCGGTTTTACAACCTTTGTATCTGCGGGTAATAGAGCAGATGTTTCCGGCAACGATTTACTGCAGTACTGGGAAGAAGATTTAAATACCAAAATGGCTATTCTATATCTTGAAACTTTCGGCAATCCACGACGCTTCGTTAGAATAGCCAGAAGAATGACTTATAAAAAACCTATCCTTTGCGTCAAAGGCGCAAGAAGCATTGTTGGCCAAAGGACTGTGGAAGCTAAAAGCGGTGCACATGCCGGAGGGATCCAGGAAGTAGAAGCATTATTCCAGCAAACCGGAATTATTTTAGCACCGACTCTGGAGGATCTTTTTGATGTTGCGCTGGTTTTGGCAAATCAACCTCTGCCTAAAGGTAACAATGTAAGTATAATTGCCAACTCGGCAGGTATGGCAACCCTATTTGCCGATGCTTGTGAAATGAATTACTTGAATATTGCCGGACCGGGAGTTATTAATCTCGGTGCATTTACTTCTCCGGAAATGTATGAGTTTACGGTAAAAGAAACTCTTCTGCATGAAAATGTTGATTCTCTTTTAGTGGGTTTTGCTTGCGTAGGAGATTGCGACGCAAATAAAATTGCTCAAGCTATTCGCAGAGGAGTTGATGCGGTTGAAGAAAAAACCGGGATGGAAAAGCCGGTATTACTTTGCTTAATGGGTGCCACAGGGGCAATATCGTTAGTTAATGAAACTAAAAATAAAAACAGCAAACATAAATTTCCTGCATTCCGGTTCCCCGAATTGGCAGTAAATGCATTAAGCCGGATTGTTCGTTATGTTGAATTTAAAAAACAACCACTCGGTAAATTAGTTTGGTATGAAGATGTTCTTGCAGGCGAAGCTAGAAAATTAATTCAAAATACATTATCTAAAACGTCTACAACACAGCAAATTATTAATCTCGATCAAAATACGGCTGTTAAATTATTACAACTTTTCGGTATAGGTTATTCTGAAATGGAAGATACTGATTATGCTACATACAATATTAAAGTTAGACCTGATTCATTATTCGGACCGGTAATAGAAATTATAGTCTCCGAATCCCGAAAGGTTTTGAGAATTACTCCATTAACGGACAGAGATATCGAAGAGATTATTCATGAAATAAAAGTGGAAAAAAGCAGTGGAATATATCAGATACTTGGAAGAATTTCACAAATGATTGAAGAAATTCCCTGGCTTTGGAGTTTTGAGTCTAAAGCAGTTTTAGACAAAAAGCCTCAGTTAATTTCAAGTATTAAAATTTCTTTAAAAACAGGCGGAGCCGAAAGGCCGTCTTATTAATTATTAAAGCGGGAAGTTAATATGTTAGTAAGTGAAGTAATGAATAAAAAAATCGTTACGATTTTTCCGGATACCAAATTAAACGAAGCTTATGCATTAATGAGTGAAAAAAATATCCGTCATTTACCGGTGCTTAACGAAGAAAAACTTGTTGGCGTCGTAACAGATCGTGATATACGCTTAGCAACAAGCAGGCTTGCAAAAAAAACTATTGATCCTGAATCCCCTGTTAAGGAAATAATGAGTCATCCGGTACAATTTAGTCATCCCTCCGATCCGATTGAAAAAGCCACACAAATTATGCGCGAATTTAAAATCGGCTGCATGCCTGTAGTGGAAAATTCTAAGGTTGTCGGTATCGTAACAATTACGGATCTACTCGATGCTCTTTTATTATTAACGGGGATCCATCAGCCTTCGGGCAGACTTGATGTCAGACTTTCTAATAAAGCTGGCGAACTTGCAAAATTAACTTCTATTATTGCCGAAAGAAAAGTAAACATTCATTCCATTCTTACTTACCCGGAGAAAGACAAATCTATTAGACTGGTATTAAGAGTGGGTACAATTGAAATAAAATCGCTTGCTCAAGCTATTTGTAATGCAGGATTTCAAGTAATTTGGCCGGTTCATATTGCATGTGTCAACTGATTTATCACCCCGATTATAAAAAGTACGACTTGGGACAGGATCATCCGTTCGATCCCAGACGTGCTGAAATGGTTCTTGATTTATTAAAAGAACTCGGCTGCCTCAAACAAATTGTAAAACCCGAAAAATTAATTCCTCAAGATTTATATGAAATACATGATAAGGATTATGTTAATGCAATAGAATCTGTAAGTGACGGCAAGACTATTCCGAATATTGAAGATTATGGGCTGGGCACTTTAGATAACCCGGTAGTACCCGGTATGGCTGAAGGAGCTCGTCTTCAAGCCGGCGGAACGGTCTTAGGCGCTGAACTTCTTATTCAAAACAAAGCTAACAAAGTACTGCAAATGGGCGGCGGTTTTCATCATGCAAGAAAAAATACGGCGGAGGGATTTTGTATTTATAGCGATCTTGCTCTGGCCATTAAAAAAATGATTAATCAAGGATGGCATGTAGTATATCTCGATCTTGATGTTCACCATGGAGACGGTGTTCAGGAAATTTTTTATTCCGAAGAAAACGTGATGACAATATCTTTACATGAATCGGGTGAATATTTGTTTCCGGGCACCGGATGGATTTATGAATTAGGTAAAGGGATGGGCAGATCTTTAAAACTGAATATTCCTTTAGAACCTTTTACTGAAGGCAGTTCTTATTTGGAAGTTTTTAACGGAGTAGTTGCACCCGCTTTGTCCTGGTTCAAACCTGATGCCTTGGTTGTACAAACCGGAGCAGATGCACATTTCTCAGATCCTTTAGCAGATTTAATGTTAAATACACAAGATTTTGAGAAAATCTATCGAAAAGTTATTGAATTAGGAAATAGATATTGTCAAAGAAGGATACTCTTTACTTTCGGAGGGGGCTATTCCCTAACAGCTACCCCAAGAATTTGGGCAATATTATATTTCCTTCTTTTTAATCTGGAACTTCCGGTTGAACTCCCCGAAAATTGGAGAAAGCGTTGGGGAGAAAAAATAGGAAAACAACTTCCCCGTTTTTTACACGACCCAAATCCGGCATTCGCTCCCATTCCTAAAAAAGATGAAATTACTATTCACAATAGAGAATTAATACAAAGAATTTTGGATATTGTTGCACCAGATTGGATCTAATGTTCTTAGAATTTATTTAATGAAAAAGCCTGAGAAAAGCCCAGGCTTTTTGATAAAATTTCATTAAAATCTACCAGCTCCTTCTTCCGCCGCCGCCGCCGCCGCGGTTTCCCCCGCTGCTTCGTCCACCACCGCGGTTGCCGCCTCTGCCGCCGCCGCCTCTTCTATCATTTCTAGGTCTGGCTTCATTTACAACAATTTTTTTACCCTTTAGTTCTTTAGTATTTAATTCGTTAATTGCTTTCTGGGCCTCGCTTAAACCCGGCATTTCAATAAATCCGAATCCTTTAGACTCACCTGAAAATAAGTCTTTTATAACTTTTACACTACGAACACTGCCGAATTCCGAGAACATGTTTTGTAAGTCTTCATCGGTTACATCTTTTGACAAATTGCCAACGAAAATATTCATTGCATTTATTCCTTTTATTTGTATATATATGTTGTTTAATTCAGAATACTTGATAGGATATACCGAAGAAGAGTTATCTTGTGGTGTACAATCAAGTTGAATAATTATTTAAATAAAAATTACTTCTATTGGGGACTAAAATGCACCTTGTTTTAAAAACTATAATGAAGGTTGCAAAATTTTTTTTGTATTATTTTGAAATACCGGTAAAAAAGTAAAATTATATAAAACTTTATAAAATCCGCCGAACTAAAATAACCTTTGTTAAATCTTTACGTAAAGCTAAGCAGATTTATAATTGAATACAAGTACAATTAGAGTAATATCTATATTACGCATTGGACCATAAATAAAGTAACCGAAGTCAATTTGTAAAAAGGTCGTTGGGTCATAATATAGGTAACCAAGAATATCAGAGGTTATCTATGAGTAACTCAGCAAAGAAAGAGTATCTGATTGAGATCAGAAAACGATACATCCTATCGACTAAGACAGAAAAATCGCTAATATTAGATGAGCTTTGCACAGTCTGTAAATTTAATCGGAAGTATGCAATCAGAGTCCTCTCGAAAAAGCAAACCAACCATAACAAGAAAAAAGGCAGACCCAAAATTTATCATCATCAGGCTGTTATAGAGTTCTTGAAAGATCTATGGGCTGTAACCAATCTTGCTTGTGCAGAAAGATTAAAAGCTGCCATAGCTTTATGGCTGCCTTATTATAAGTTTCACAAAAAGAATTCTCTGAATGAATACGAGGAGAAACTCCTATTAGAAATTTCACCCAGCACTATCAAACGCTTACTGAGAAAGCTCAAATCAAAACAAAGGAAATTTGGTCTTTCCACTACCAAACCAGGCTCCTTAATCAAAAAACAAGTTCCTATTAAGCTTAATCAATGGGATGAATCCGTCCCAGGCTTTATAGAGGCAGATACAGTAGCACATTGCGGCTCTTCTGTATCAGGACAATTTGCATATACACTTAACATCGTTGATATTGCAACCGGGTGGACAGAACAGAGAGCCGTTTGGGGCAAGGGTAGAGCGGGTGTCTTTGATGCCATCAAAAACATCAGAAAGACACTCCCATTTAAGATCCTTGGCTTTGACTGTGATAATGGCGGAGAGTTGCTCAACTATATGCTGCTGGAATATTTTACAAATAAAAAAAATCCAGTCCAGTATACACGTTCAAGAGAGTATAAGAAAAATGATAATGCTCATATTGAAGAGAAGAACTGGACTCATGTCAGACAATTTATTGGTTACCAGAGATTTGATAATATTAAAACTGTAGATATGCTGAATGAACTTTATCAGAGTCAATGGAGGCTTTATTTGAACTTCTTTATTCCTTCCTTCAAACTGATTGAAAAGAAAAGAGACGGTTCTAAGATTATAAAAAAATTCTCTTCTCCACTAACTCCTTATCAAAGGCTTTTGGCTTCGGAGAGAATCAGCCAAACAAAGAAAAAAGAACTTACTAAAATTTTTAATTCACTTGATCCCTTTGTCCTTGAGAAGACAATGAAAAATAAAATCATCAATATTCTCAAACTCTATCAATAAAATTTTTTCAGAAGCTAAGCTACGTTCGGCTACGCCTCACTCCGCTTAGCTTCTAGTTTTCCTTTAACCATATTTATTATCGTATTTCTCTTGTTTTTTTCTTTCCTATCCCTATTTATTAATATAATTTTTTATTATTCTTCGGTTACCTTTTATTATGACCCAACACGTCTAATAAATTCAGCCATAAAAATACATCACCCGACAGAAATCTCATATTTGATTATTTTACAGATAATTTATTTTTTGTCTGAAAACAAAGCCTGGTCTTATTATGTCAGATAAAAAATTAAGCAATCTCTTTCCTAAGAGAATTTACGGAGTAAATTATTTAATTCGTATTGGGAGAGTTTTGTTATAATGGTAAAGTACTTATTTGTATACCTTTAATGAATTTTAATATTAGTTTAATTTTTCGATTATCAAAATTATTAAGCTAAAATAAATCACGCTGTATATTCTCATCTTTTATTAAATGAGCTTGAACCTAAAAATGGTATATTTTATTAAAAGGTTAAAGATTTATAACTTTTTAAATATGATTTTCAATTTTTTTTTATATTTTTTAAATAAAAGAATTAAATGGTGAGTACAATATGATTGCGGCTGCTTTTTTTAATATAATTATAGGCTTAATCATTATATACCAATGGTTTGTTTCATTGAGTAAAGGGAACATCCCGGAATTGGAAATTTCTCCCAAGAGTATTTTAACACATACTGTTGCCGAAATGGTAACCGCAATATCATTAATAATAAGCGGTGTACTTTTACTGGAGGAAAAACATAAGGGATACCCGTTATATCTTTTCAGCACCGGGATGCTGATTTATGCTCTGACAAATAGTGCGGGATATTTTTGGGATAAGAAAAATTATCGAGTTGTATTTGTCTATGGATTTTTATTGATACTAGCTACATCAATATTTCTATTCCTGCTTTTAAGGTAATCTTAAGAAATATAAAAATATATTCTGAAAATTAGAGCATTTAGTAAAAGGGCAAAAATTTCCTATCTTGATAGCACACACATGCGTGATATAGTTAATAGAAATTAAAACAATTCCAGATTAAATTAGTACCAAGAAAATAAATTATGATTTAAGATTGGAAATTTTAAGAATGAATTTCAATCTTTCTAGCCTGAGACTGCTGCTATAAGAAACCTATCTATTTTGTTCGATTCAGTAGTTTCCGTAGTTGTGTTTGAAGCAATACACTAATATATACATCCTGTTATTTCCGCGAAAAAATAATCCAATTTATCGGAGTTAAAACTTATCTTCAAATTGTGGCTGAACATGAATATTACACTTTTCCGGATGATAAAATTTATACTAGAATTAGGACTTATAAAAAACTGAATAATCATAATTATTTAGTTTATAACGCCAAATATTTAAAATTGTGATAGTTAAGTCTTATGGAAAACAAAAGTTAATATTTATAAATATTGAATTTGTGATCTAAAGTAAATAATGCCGAAAAGGTAAAAGGAAGTGGTAATTATTACATCCTTTTATATGTTAATAATGCTTGATGGGGTTAAGTAATTTGCGAATCTGAAAAGATTTATTGCAAGAATAACCTGTCACTTTACTGATATTGAGAATAAGAAATATGGCTTTATCTTAAATATTTAAGAATTTTAATAATTATTTTAGTCTGTTTGTTGAAAAATTAAGCTTAAATTTAATTTTTTAAAAAGACTAAACTTTTCATGTGTTATTCCGATAATGAAACAAGGCCTCGTGGCATATAAATTGAAATTATTTGATCGAAGCATATTTAAGAATTAAAAAGAAATGGTGCAATTATGTTAAATTTTTTTGTAATATACGTTGTTGTTGCTTTATTTTCGTTGGCAGGAATTCTCTACTTAGTACTAAATGCACCCGCTGGTTCTGAAGACGAAAAAGGTTTTCATTATACAAAAACTCAGCCTCAAATTAAATTTGCTTCGAAAAGCTGGAAAAAACAATTCGCTTATATTAAGCAAAATAGTTTACAGCACGTTAAGTAAGAATTATTTTTAGATCTATTTGTAAAAGATAATTTAATTTTAGCTTGGCTAATTAAGGAGGTATAAAAATAATTACTTATAATTGAACCATTGGGCTTACCACAAACCAATCTGACTTTTCATGATGCTCGCCTCATTTAAAATTATATTCAAGAATTTTTTCTATAATGAATCGATTTCAAAGACAATAATCTTTCCATCCATATTTGATGCAGCGAAAATATTTTTTTTGATGTGAAAGATATTCAGCATCCTTGCAGTTCCGAGAAAAAGCAATGCGCTGCAATTGTTGTTTTTATCAATCAAATAAATTTTCCCTTCCTTAGATCCGAATATAATATTTCCATTCCATTCAAGAGGAGTTATCGGTGATAAATCAATCCCGTATCCGATATTAATTTCCTTTATTAGTTTCCCTTTTTTTGCAGAAACAATATCAAAATTATCTTTATAACATTTTACAAATAAATTATTTTTATCGCTGCTGATGCCAATGGACTCCCATGCTTCAAAATTATTTTTACGCCAAACAGTTCTGCCTAGCATTAAATCTACTGCAGAAACGTATTTATCCGGCGAAGTTATGTAAACATTTTGACCATCTGTTACAGGTTGACATGCAGCAGGGGAATAATAGAAATTTTTGTTTTCAGTCCATTTCCAATTTATTATTCCTGTCCTCGAATCGATGCAGTATAAATAATTATCCCAGCTTCCGTATATAATTCTGTTATTGATATACAAAGGTTTTGTTTCAATCATCCCGTGTGCAGAATGATTTTCCCATATCTCTTCAAAAGAGTCGATATCATAACAGTAAACATTTCCTTTTGAAGTACCTGCGACTATTCCAACCGTCTGATGTCCGTTATATTCAACATTTATTTTTATAAGCTGCGAAGTTAAAGGCTCATTTAACCCAATCGTCTGTAAAACCTCACCGGTAGATGCATCAAGTGAAATTAAGTCACCTTCGATAGTTGCGAAAACAAGAGTGCTGTCATATACTACCGGTCTGCTGAAAATCGTTTCACCTGAAGAATATTCCCATTCCAAATCCCCATTAAGATTATAACATAGAATCTTTCCATCTTTTGCGGCAGCATAAATATTGCTGCCGTTAACAACAAGGGAAGCAATCATGGTTGTGTTTAAATTTCTCTTCCATAGGACATTAACTTTTAATTTTGTTTGAGATTTGGAAGATGTTGTATAATTAATAAATTGAAGTGAATCGATTAGAGGAATTTTGCTTTTATTAATTCCCAAAGCACCCCAAGATTTATGAATGCTGTCGGAAGTGACTTCATAAAATAAAAGTGAGTCCGGTTTATTGTCGACCAACGTATAACCCCAGCCGTCCTTATTATCTAACGATGACCTTCCCATGGCTGCAGGTATTCCTTCGAAGTTTAACAATTTATCTTCATGACCGTGGCCAACCAGAATTGCTTTTATATTATAATTCCTTAATCTATTTGTAATTTCAAACCAATTATCAACATCCCCGTCAAGCGGATGGTGAGCGTAAAAAATTATTTGATCATTTCTCGGAGTTGCTGTTAATACACTATCTAACCAGGGTAAATCCTCTGCTGCAATATGTCCTCCGCCTCCACGCCAGGGAATTCCGCTGTTCATTCCTATATTTTCAACTTTTTGATAATTAAACGCAAATTTGTCATCCTTCCAAAGTTCTTTAAAT
>CAZHBJ010000001.1:0-69946 GCA_964530445.1 uncultured Ignavibacteriaceae bacterium | reverse complement strand
TATATTCTTTTCTGTTGGAAGGATATACGTTTATAGATACATCATATTTCTTTCTAAGCTTTAAAACAAACAGCAAAGATTTTAGCGCACTTTGATTAAGAAAATTTGAATAATACACATTATTAAAATCTGAATTCCTTTCATACATATCCTTAACCGCTTTGAACATTACCAGCGCATCTATTTGAGCATCCGGGAAAGTTTGACGCATTAACTTTAATGCGGGAGTAAACATCAGCGCATCGCCTATTCCGGAAAGTGCAAGGATTAAAATCTTCATTTAGGATATCTATTTGTAAGTGAAATTAATTTTTAATCTGACACGAACAATTATAATTATTTCTGCGGATTATTAAAACGCTAACTAATAAAAATAGTAGCGGACGCAAATTTTGCGTCCGCTACTTAAAGTTTTTATAATATTGAGTGGTAAATTGTAAAAATTAATAGCCTTTGATCTATCTCTTCAGTTTATTTTTCATCCCTCTTTTTTCTTAAAGAAAGCATCGTATTTGCTTCTATCTACAGGAGTGTTGTATTTATCATACAACTCTTTTAGGCGGCGGAGAGAAATTGAGTCGAAATCTTCATCATCCTTGTTCATCTTAACAAACATTTTATAATCATCCGCCTCCCGGCGGTCGAATTTCTTTTCGTACTTACGAAGCGCTTCAATGTATTTTTTCTGATCTCTAAACGACATTTTAAACTCCATTAAATTGTCATTTATATATTTTATTTAAAGCTCTATTATGGAAATTATTTAAAGTTCTATGTAATTCGATGTAAAAATAATCAAAGTCTGCCTTAATAAAAATGATGGACTTCATTGGATTTTTGGCAGCTACTTGGTTAAGGTTAAAAAAATTCACATGATTTATTACCTATATCATCAGTATAAAATATTCTGTTGAAATTATCATATTTTTTAAAGATCGGATTTATCATTGCTGTTGGTTACTTTTTGCTGTCTGTACATATTTCCAGGCAGCTGAAATTAAAATAATTACGGATTTAACCTAAACATAAAAAAAAATAATCCGATAATAAATAACAAATAATTAGATAGCAATTTTAAGGATTAAACATGCTGCCAACTATTACACATCCGATTTGGAAAGAAATAGTTTTAGGGAAAAAACAATTTCAATTCCGACTGCTTGCGGCCAAAATAATGATGAGCCGTATTTTGCTAAGTACAAAGAATGATCCTTCGCCTCAAAATGTGGATAAATGTGTTAATGAGGTGTATGAATTTTTTGTAAAAAATGAAAAAATTGCCCAAAACGATATTAAACAAATGTTGGGATAGGAGAGAAAATGAAAAAACTATTATCACTTGATGAAGTAATTAAAAAGATAACAAACGGAGATTCTTTAGTATTAGCTGCAGATGAAAACCTGCTTGCCAAGCTTCCCAAAGGCAAATGGATAGGAGGTACAATACCTTATTTTATGGGAGATGAAGGAGGAGTTTTTACCAAAAGTAAAATCTTTGCAGATGAAGTTCCGGTATTTGCAAATAATATAAATATTAAATTTTATGATGAAAAATCTTTACCTAATATAGCTTCCGACGAATACGAAAACGGTTATACTATATTGATTATTCCCGGTTTTAGTTCCATACATACCAGCTTTGCGGAAAATTCCAACCATTATAAAAATATTTTTCTTAGTCCGCTTGTCGGCTGGGTTTCAGGAATAGACCTGGCTGATGTCGGTAAAGAGACACCAAAAGTTTTCAACGGAATGCTGGGGAAAAAATCGGACTTACAGGCCGTTGCGATGCATGTTGAACTGCCGAAGAATAAAGTACCAAATCTTGATATAGTTAATTTGTTCGAACAGGGAAACGGAGATGTAATTACATTCCCCAAAACAGGTTTTAGCGCGGATGAATGTTTTGTAAACGGCAGTAAGAAAAATTTAGCAGAGTATCTTCTGGAAAATAAAATTGATACCAAGCTTCCGCTTGTTGCCGATTATTACGGCGCAATGATTAATACAAGTTTCAGCAACGTTGACAAAGTTAAAAAGACCGTCAGCTTTTATGCTCCGGCATTCGAAAATATTGAATACAAAATTGCTAAGCCGATAGAAAATTATGTTAACACCTTTACGGAACAAATTTCCAAATTGAATATTACTCCTGCCTTTACCTGTAATTGTATTCTTAATTATCTTTATTCGGAACTTGAAGGTAAAAAGACCGCAGATATAACAGGACCAATAACCTTCGGTGAAATAGCCTATCAGCTATTAAACCAGACAATGGTTTATCTTAATATAAATGATGCATAAAACAAAAGTAACGTATTACCAAAGTATTTAATTTGCAGTCTTAATGATGATGCCGGGATTAACTGGAAAAAATCCCGGCATTTAACTTTTAAAATATTTATATAATTTAAGCCCCTTCGTCTTTATTTACATGCGCTAGTGAATGTTAATAATTTCCAATTAACTTAATAGACTTATTTTGTTCTGCTCAATTTAAAAGGTGATCCTAATTAAAGTGTAAAAACAAAAAATTGAAATTATATAATATTTACACGATATTTTGATGTCTTTATATTAAACGGGATATAAGATTTAATATTTTATAATCTAAACAAAAAGAATCTGAAAAGTGCAAAATAAAACTTGGGCACAACCAAAAGTATCTGTAATACTTACAACTTATAACCGTGCTAAATATTTAAGAAGATGTATAAATTCCGTATTAAATCAATCATATGATGATTGGGAATTAATCGCTATTGATGACGGAAGCCTTGACAACTCTATTGATATATTAAAGGAATTTGAAGTAAGACATCGAAATATAAAAGTAGTTCAACAGGATAATATGAAACTTCCTTTAAGCAGAAATAAAGGTATTGAATTGTCAACCGGGGATTTTATTACCTTCCTAGATAGCGATGATGAATATTCTAATGATCATATATTAAAGCGTATAGAATTTATGGAAAAACATCCCGAAGTAGATTTAATTCACGGGGGTGTAAACATTATCGGCAGTGAATATGTGCGTGATAAAAATTATCCCCATAATCTTATTCACTTATCTAAATGTACTATCGGTGCTACTTTTTTCGGAAAGCGGAAAGTTTTTATAAAACTGAATGGTTTTAAAAATCTCAGTTACAGTGAAGATTCGGAATTCCTAGAGAGAGCCGAAAAAAAATATAATATTGTAAAAGTGGAATTTAACACTTATAAATATTACAGGGATAATCAGGACAGCATTACAAATATGTATACACCTTAACTTGCAGCAAGTAAAATATTTTTTACTTTAATTAAATTCAGAAATCTTTTTACCGGTATTTAAAATCTCTTCAACCAAATTAGTCAAATCTTTTTTCATAAACGGCTTGGATAAATAATAAGAACATCCTTCTTCAAGCAGTATTTCCTTATCTCCGAACATTGCGTATCCCGTAATTGCAATAAACGGTACATCGTCGTACCCGAAATCCTTTTTTAATCTTTTCATTACATCCACCCCGCTCATACCTTTGCCTAAATTTATATCCAGAAGTACAAAATTATATTTCTTTTGAGATGCCAATTGAATAGCCGTTTCGCCGTCCTTTGCATAGTCTACGGAACAAATATTTTTAAGATAAATTTCAATTACTTGCTTATTCATCTCATTATCTTCAACCAATAGAATAACCGGTAAATGGTCTTTGGTAATTCTTGTCTCCCTTTTAACAGTTACAATAGGCGGCTTTATAATTTTAGTTTTATTTTCACCAACGACAGGCAGGTAAACTGTAAATAAAGAACCTTCTCCGGGCAGGCTTTCTACTTTAATATATCCGTTAAGCATTTTTATTATCTTATTCGAAATAGTCAATCCGAGACCGTTGCCTTCGAAACTTCTGTCCTTCCCTTCGCTGGCCTGTCTGAAATCTTCAAAAATGATTTTTTGTTTTTCTTCGGAAATACCAATCCCAGTATCCGATATTTTTATAATTCCCCACGTTATATTGTTTTCTACAACTTTATCTGTTTCAATAGAAATTTCACCTTTAAAAGTAAATTTAACGGCATTATCTATTATATTTTTAAGTCCTCGGCTAAACAACTTTTCATCTGCCAGCACGCATAAATCATTATTATTAATGTTTACATTTAATTTTAATTTTTTCTCACTTATATAGCCGCTGAAATAATCGACGAGTTCATTAATTTTTTGCGTAATGTTAATATGTGTTAAGTTCATATTTACTTGTTTCGACTCCAGCTGCGAGAATTCCAATATAGATTCCAGTGTTGTAAGCAGCCTGTTACCCGATTTAATAAGGCGATCAGACATCTCGACTTTATCTGGCTCAGTCAATTCATCCCTTAAAATTTGGGCATAACCTAAAATTCCCACCATTGGGGTTCTTAGTTCATGACTCATATTTGCAAGAAAAACCGATTTTAATCTATTCATTTCTTCGGCTTTTTCTTTGGCGGCAATTAATTCATTCTGAAAACGTTTCTGGTCGCTGACATCCTGTTTTATTATTATGAAATTAGTAATCTTGTTTTTATTATCCTTCATCGGAGAAACTATTACGTATTCCCAATAAGAACTTCCGTCCTTTTTATAACTAATAAATTCTCCTTTAATTTCTTTACCTAATTTAACAGCCTTGGTAATATCATGGTTTTCATCAGGCTGATGTTCCGGTGTATGGAAAGCACAAGGGCGCATTCCAATCATTTCGTCGTAAGCATATCCGCTTATCTCCTGACATTTGGGGTTTGCATAGACTATTTTACCGGAGGAATTTGTAATCAGTACTGCTGCCGGGCTCTGATCTACGGCATAAGACAGCCTTAAAATCTTCTCATCAGCAGCCTTTTTAAATGTTATATCTTGAGTAGTTGCAATAACTATATTCTGGTCAAGCAGTGAAGTGGTTGATATGGAAATGACTTTTTTACCAGATTGCGGCGGATATATATTTATATTATCCCATCTGCCGCTCATTGTTTTGGAGGATAGAAGATTTCTTAGAATTTTATATTTTATTTCTTTTCTTATTTTGGGATCCGGTATTTCCAAATCAAAAAGCTCACCTGTTGAGTTCAATTCGCTATTTGAATATCCGAATATATCTTTGAACTCGGAATTCGTATAAATTATTTTCCCGCTGCCTATTTTGTGCACGCTAAGCCCGACTTTAATATTCTGCAATACTGTTTCGATAAATCTATTTCTATCACTTAATGTTTTTTCCGCTATTTTTTTCTCGGTAATATCTCTTGCAATAATGTCGAAACCGATAATTTTATCCTCTTCAATCATTAAATTATTATTCTGGGCAAACCATATAATTTTGCCGGACTTCGATTTGAAAGGATATTCGATAAAAGATGTTTTTTCTTTGCTTAAATACTGTTTAATCAGCTTAAACTTACATTGAGTTTTGTATTCGGGTAATAGAAGATTGAAGAAATTCAATTTACTCAGCTCTTCCTTTGAATACCCGGTGATTTTTATTGCCGCCGGATTGGCATAAATAAACCCCCAATTAATGTTTAAACCAAAAATTACATCAGATGCATTTTCAATAACTTCCCTGTATTTCTTTTCGGATTCAAGTAAAGCAGCCTCCGTTATAAATTTTTCCGTAATATCCCGGAATACCAAGACTATCCCGGTGATACACGAATTATTATCTATCATTGCAGAAGCATTTGCTTCCATTATTCTGTGTTTATTTTCTTTACAAGAAAGCGTTATGGTTGGCGGGAAATATTTTGTGGTTCCATTTGTAAGCAATTCTCTAATTGAATTGTCTGCTTCCGTATAGGTTATTTTATCTTCTATACAAAATATATCCAGTACATATTTATCTAATACTTCGCTGAATTTGCAGGATGTTAAGAATTCCGCAGCAGGGTTCAGATAATTAATCTTTCCTTTATTATTCGTTGCAATAACAGCATCACCTATGCTTTTAAGTGTAATGGATAATTTCCTTTCACTATCCCTTAGTTTTTTTTCCATATTATGCTTGTATATGGCAATTTCTATTGCCGTATGGAGCTCTCTTTCTTCAAAGGGCTTAACAATATACCCGTACGGTTCCGTTATCTTAGCTCTTTCCAATGTACCGGAATCACTAAAAGCAGTTAGGAAAATTATAGGAATATCATAAATATTTTTTATCTTTTCGGCGGTTTCAACTCCGTCAATCGGACCTTTTATATTAATATCCATTAATATTATTGAAGGGTTTTGTTCTTCAGCTGTTTTTATAGCTTCGCTGCCGGAAGTTACCGTCCCGCAAACCGAATACCCCAGATCAGTCAACCTGCTTTTCAGTTCCAGGGCTACAATTGCTTCATCTTCAACTATTAATATCTTTTCCATAATTGCAACTCACATTAATTATAAACATTTTCTCTGAATAAAGGCAATTTAATTTTAAATGTGGAGCCTTTCCCTAATTCAGATTCAACAAAAATTTCACCGCCGTTTAATTCAACAAATTCTTTGCAAAGAATTAATCCCAAACCGGATCCCTTTTCATTTTGAGTTCCATCGGCAGATACATTTTGACCGACTTTAAATAATTTCAGCACTGCTTCGTTGTTCATACCTACACCGTTATCGCGTACGCTTATTTGTACAAACTCATTAATAACTTCTGTGTTTATAATTACTTTACCTTCTTTGTTAGTAAACTTAATTGCGTTGGACACAATATTCCTTATAATTACCTCTATCATATTAAGATCGGCAAATACATATACAGCATGGTTTGCTTCAGCTTCCAGCAGAATTTTTTTCTCCTGTGCATTTTTCATAAATAAATGCAGTACTTTATCAATTATTTTGTTCAACTCAATTGCTTCCGGGTTTAATTTAATACGTCCGGTTTTAATCCTTGCCCACTGTAAAAGATTTTCAAGCAGATTAAATGTAGATTGGGCTGATGACATTAAACCATTGGCAATTTCTTTTAGATCTTCTTTGGATAAATCCATATAGTCGGAAGCAAGATATTCGGACAAGCCTAATAATGCGGTAAAAGGGCTTCTAAGATCATGAGCTATAATGGAAAAGAATTTATCCTTGCTTGCGTTTTGTTCTCTTAATACTCTTTCCGATTCTATCAATTTATCATTGAGCATGGAAAGCTCTTTTGTCTTTTGCTCAAGAGTATTTTGGCTCTCCTCAATTTCAGCTAAACTCTTAGCCACCTCAAACTTTGTTGTTTTTAATTCGGAGATATCTCTAAGAATCATAATAAATTCGCATTCAAAACTTTCTCCGGAATTTGAATTGACACCGGCAAGCCTAATTTCTTTATGGCTTTCATATTTGTCAATAACAGTTTCATGTTCAAATATTTGCACTTGCCCGGTTTCAATTGCCTTTTCTGAAAAATGCAAAACTCTGCTTGCAAGATTATCTTCAAGTACATCAAATAAATTTTTCCCGATTAAATCAGCATCGGGGAAAAGTGCATCTGGAGATGGCATTATAAAATCAAGAATGATACCGTTTCTAAACCGAATGTATATATCGGGCATGATACGTAAAATGGAATCCAATATAGCTGTGCTATTCAATATATTTTCTTCTATTTTATCCATACAAAAAATTTTTAAATATTTATCTCTTTAAATTTAATTAAAAAGGCTGCGCCGGAACTTACATCCAGTTCCATAGTCCCGTCCAGCTGTTTGACCAGTGTTTCAACTAACTGTAATCCCAGCGAGGATTCTTTTTTATCTCCGGATTTCAAACTGAAACCTTTGCCGTTATCTTTAACCGAAAGGATGACTTCATTATTTTCGTTTCTAATAGCGGTTATATCAATTTTGCACCCTGTTTTATTTTCTACATTTCTGGGGAAAGCATATTTAAGAGAATTGGATATAAGCTCGTTAATAATTAAACCGCAGGGAACTGCATTATCAATACTAATCGATATATTTTGAATATCGATATTGATTTTTATCTCCTTATGATTTACTCCGTACGAATTTGTTAAGTCTGTAATTAATCTATTTGCATACTCTTTAAAATTTATACTTGCCAGATCTTTTGATTGATACAGTCTCTCATGTACAAGCGCAATCGACTTTACCCGGTTTTGACTGTCCTTAAACATATTTAATGTATCATCGTCTTTTATCCGCCTAGAGTTAAGATAAAGAAGACTTGATATTACCTGGAGATTATTTTTAACCCTGTGATGTATTTCTTTAAGCAGTATTTCTTTTTCCGATAAAGAATTCTGTAAACTTTTAGCATGCTTCTTTATTTGTTCTTGAAGCTGAGCCTGGTGAATTGCCACCGCAAGCTGGTTTGAGAAATATAAAAGAGTAGCTTTATGATTTTCATTAAAAACTCCGGGCCGGTCGCACATAATGCCCAAAATACCAATCCTGTCTTGTTCTATTCTTAAAGGAACAGATGTGTAAGATATAAGACCGTCTTTCAACAAATTTTCTTCCATCTGGTTTTTGATTTTCAATTGTCTTATATCATTTACAATTACAGGACGAACTATCGGGTTATCTTCCATTGTTAAATATTTTTGCTTAAGAGGCAATTTTATATTAAAAAAAGAATTCTGTCCGTTCTTATTTATTTTCATACTATGAATTGTAACGAAATCTTCGGTGTAATCTTCAATAGCAACAGCCGCATTATTTATAAAATTAAAAAGAATAGGCATCTGAGTTAGAGTTTCTTCAATAATTTGGACATCAGATTTTGCTGCAATTATTCCTTTATAAATTTTGTCAAAAGCTTCAAGCTGTGAATTATACTGCTTAAGCTTTTTTTCCGCATCAAGCTTTTCATTTATTTGAGTATGCAAAGCGCGGTTGGCTTCACCGAGTTCGGCTGTTCTTTCTTCCACTTTCCTTTCCAGGGTATCTTGAGAACTCTTAAGAGAATCGGTCATCTTATTAAATGTAGAAGCCAATCTTCCTATTTCATCTTCACTTTTAATTTTTACTCTTACACTCAAATCGCCGTTCGATATTTGTCCGGCAACATTATCCAGCTGACGAATAGGGGCCGTAAGATTCTTAGCAAAATAAATTGCTGCAAGCAGAGCTACAAAAATAGACAATAACGCTAGCCAGACGGTTTTATAATATAGGTTGTTCATATTTTTATTAAAGCTTGTTACAGACATTCCTATATTTATTCTACCCCAATTAATTCCTGAGTAAGTAAACGGATACGAAAAATGAAAGACTTCCTGTTCAACCAAGCTGCTGTATATAAATTGAGCTTCAGAGCCCTTTACTTTCGGCAGGTAAAGTGCATTCTTAATAGTATCTTCCCGCCAGCTATTTGCAGTGTGTACTAAGGAAAAACCGTCGTTTCTTGTAACAACTATATATAAAATTGAGTTGCTTTGTTTGATCATCTTTAAACAATAATCCACGGTATAGCCGTAATCATTATTTATAATTGCTGTAGCAGTAACCTGCCCTATAGAACTAGCGATATCTTTCGCCTCTGTTTTCATCCTTTCTTTAAGAACTTCCTTCTGCGAGGGTATTATGCCGGTTATATATATAAGCAGTGTAACAATTACCAGCAGCCATGACAATAATGCTACTCTTACAAGAATACTTTTGTAAAATGCTCTGCCGGTTAATTTGCTATATATATTTTTTAGTCCCTTAAACAAATTATTATCTTCTCTTTTTATCTGTTAAGATTTTTTTGTATTCGCTTAGTATTGTTTTTAAATTATTTAAATATTCTTTTTTGAATGGAACAACTTTATCTATATTCATTAATGTTAATATCTGTTTACCGTTTATATAAGAACTAAGTCTTTCGGCAGATTCAATTATTTTTTTTCTATGCTTTATACTTTTAAAATTTTTCGAAAAACTGGTAACGGTTAATACTATTTTGGGAGAAACAGCAATTATTTTCAGCCTTTTTCCTATCTGCGGATTAAGTTCAACCATTAAATTATATGCATTCCTGGTTACCACACATGCATCCAGTTGTTTAAAAAACAGAGAAAGGATTATTTGAGATTCTTTATCAGATTCTTTAATTCTGAAGAATTGATCAGCCGGTGGAAGATTATAATTATTTAATAGATCGTTTAACCACATGGATGCTATTAAATGATTGTTCTCCCGTCCTATACCCATATTCCGGTTCTTAAGTTCCCTAATATTCTCAACATTATTATTTGTTAATAAAATATAGGTACTAAAAACATTATCGTTTCTCAGCGGTACGAAAGCACCTTCAAGATTGAGCTTTGCCTTATAATCCAAATAGTCGATTGAATTCACACAAATTAGGGCTGCATTTTTTAACGAAGATGCATTTAAATTTCCGATATCATTTACAAAAACCGTTTGCAGCCTAAATTCCGGCTTGATAGTGCCTGTTAATTCACGAACCCAAACTTTCATAGCTGCTCTTGCATCATTTAAATCGACCTCGGAAAACAAATTATTAGCAATTATAACCTTGTATAGCGGTATATCAGTCGGAGTACCGGTTTGGCCGTTAATTTGACCCGTACATGCTATGGACGATACAAGGAGCAGTAACCGGATTTTTCGAAACATGGTTTTAATATTTATTCCCTTTATTTTCATGCTTTTACTATTTGAACTTATATTAAAATTAATACGAAGTATGTTTGGATACCTTCAATAACTGCAAAAAGCTATTCAAGTCATCCTTATGATAAAGGACTATTTGATCTATTTTCATTAATGTAAGAACCTGCTGTCCGTAAACTAATTTCTGCATATCAAGAGCCTTTTTTTGAAAGAATTCTCTGTCCTTCTTATTTAGAAAATTATTCGTAAAACATATTACGGTAATTATATAGTAGGGCGAATATTTCAATATGGTTAATCTTTTCTTTATTTGCGGATTCAATTCAGCCATAAATAAGAAAGTATTTTCCGGAACAATACATGCATCTATCTTTCCGAAAAAAAGATTTAATATCAGTTTTGACTCGTTGGGGGTTTTTATAATTTCTTTAAAAAACTTTTCTTTCTCTGGTATTTTATTGTCGGCACAAACTGCATCCAGCCACATGCCTGGAATTGTATAATCATACTTTTCGGTAATTCCTATCGAGGCACCTTTTAAGTCTGTAATACTTTTAAATTTTTCTTTTTCCCGGACTAACATCAAATATCTATATTTAGTAGCCCCTTTATATGCGGGAATAAACTCCGGTTCCAATTTTAATTTATTTTTATATTTTATATAATCACTAACATTAAGCGCTATTACCGCAAGCTTGCCTTCGTTTTCGGATTTTTGAACTTCATTAAAATCATCAAATATTTTTACGCTAAGATCATATTTCGATTTATTTAATTCATTCAGTGCCTTAATCCATATATTACAAATAACACTTGCATCATTAATGTTTACGTCATTAAACAGATTTTTCATTATACCTACCGTATAATGCTTAGGCACATTTTGTGCGCCGACAAATGAAGAAATTAAAATCAAAACAAGTATAACTTCACTTAAAAAATTACGATATACTTTATATTTGCTCATGTGCCGGAAAAATTTCTTCTAATTTATTCGGACAAATCATAAAACTCGTTTTAAAGTTTTTCGACAATTATTAAATACTCCGGTTTAAACACTGTTAAATGCTAGGTTTTCATAAGAGTTAAAATTTGTTCGCCGACCGTACGCTTATCGAGATTGATACAAGTATCTGTAAACTTCTTGCTATAACTTTGATTACTTGAATTTTCCGAAAAGCAAGATACAGCGCTGGCATAGTTTCTTCCGGGGAAAACGGAAAACATAAGTTTGGACTCTTGTTTTAGCATTTCATACATCATGTTCAGGTTTATTGTTTTGAATTTAGCAATTCGCATTTGTTAACCTACTTACCTATCAACATGTTAAGTTTTGCTTGCGCGGTAAAATGTTTGTAAAGTGCATTTTGATATTGAGCTTCCACGAGAGACTCCATTATTTGAGCTTCTATCAAATCTTTAGCTTCAACCATATCCTCTTGAAAAGCCCTTTCATTAAGAGAACAATTTTCTTCCGCGGATTTTTTTGCTTCAAGTATTTTTTCAACTTGCTCTCCTGTTATCTTAACATCATTACAAGCATTTTTTATTTGCAAGGCTATAGCATCATGCAGAAGCTGTTTTTGATCTTGAATTTTATTTAGCTGCGCTTCTCTTTCATCTACTTTACCTGCCGTTCTAAAGCCTGAAAAAATAGGTAATTCCATCCCTATACCTGCAGTCCATAGGGTTTTATTTGCTTTATTAACCATTCCATAATTGTAAGAGTTAACATTCTCATTTAGGCTTCCGAACAATGCAATAGTGGGTAAATATTCGCTTCGTGCTTCATCTATTTTTAATTTATAAACTTTTTCTGCAGAATTTATTTTAGACCAGTCAGGATTATATTGGTAAGTACTTGAAACTATACTATCGATATTTATTACTTTATCGGCAAAGGGTATTTCTGTTTCGGTTATTTTAAAATCTGCGGGAATCTGATATCCCAGCACAAAACGCAATGCCTCCCTAGCGGCTTTCATCTTGCCTTTAATTTCGGTGAGCAAATTATTGGCTTGATCAACCATTACTTTGTTTCGCAGGTAATCTATCTTAGTAACCTTACCCGAGCCGTTTTTGTATAAACTTTCCGTAAGGCTTAATGTAGCTTCCAGCCTGGCTACCGCATCTTTTCCTATTGAGTAAAGTTTTTGAGTTAGAACCACTGCATAGTAATAGCAAATAACGTTATACTTTACCTCAAGGCTTGTTTTTTTCGTTTCCAGCTTTGCTATGTTATAGCCTAATTCGGCTTGTTTATTTAATGATTGAACCTTACCTCCCGTGTATAAAGGATACTCCAAATCTAATTCACCGTGCAGATTATGTCTGTCCAGAAGTTTAACATCCTGTTCCGGTACAACAACTCCGTTTAAGTTAACATTTAGCCCGGGAATATTTAGAGGGATATCCATTTTAGATGCAGGCAAAACGAAAACCGGATCCTGATCCATTATTGTATAAGCCGATTTAAGAGAAAGCCGGGGCCAATAACCTGATTCTGCTTGCTTTTTCCGAGCAGAAGCAATATTTATATCTTCTTTTGCTGCTTTTATTTTATTATTATTTTCTAAAGCAATTCCTATACAATCTTTTAACGAAAGCTTATTCGATTTTTTTTGTTTGTTGGAATTAACATTATATTCTTTCGGAAAAATGCTTAAGGAACCAATAACAATAAAAATTATACTTATTCCAGATATTACTTTTAGCATACATTCTGCCTTATAAAAATATTTTAAAATCTTAAACGGACACTTGACCATAAGGATTTTTATACGAAAGAATTAGGCCAGACTATAATTAATGCAAATTTTTAGTACTCGGCTAATCCCCCAGTACTATTATCGGAAATTCTGCTTAAATATTAACAGAATAGAAATATTTCTTTATCGACAGTGGTAGATAATCCTACTAAATATGCTTTAAAATGAATAATATTAACCAGTTGTGTAAATTAGACATAAATCGTTAAAACGGTAAATTTCTATTCTAATCCCTATGTGTCCAGGGAATCGGCTTGCCATCTCTTTGCAAATCTATGAAGTAATGAAATTTAAAAACTACAATTAAAAAACTTTTCAACAGTTTTTTATAGTCTGCTTTTTAATTAACGCAACGATTTAAGAATATTATTATAGATTAGATAGGTAACAACTTTATATTCGCCCCTATTTGATTGAAATTATGAAAGCCAATAATCCAAGTAAAATTGAATAATAAACTTTTAAAGTAATCCATTAAAAAAATATTTAATAAATCACATTATAAGTCATTTAAGATAAGATAAAATTATAACTTCCGAATACTTGATCCGGAAGTTATTTAAAATATATAATTTTCAACAACTAAGCTTTAGCCACTTCAGAAGTGCAAAACGCACACTTTGTAGCCTCAACAGGAATTTTAGATTTACAGTATGGGCAGTCTTTTGTAGTCGGTGCTGCCGGCGCAGGTGCCTCTTCTTTCTTTTTTAATTTTTGAAAGCTTTTTATAAGCATAAAAACCGAGAAAGCAACAATAATAAAGCTTACAATATTATTAATAAACACACCATAATTTAAAGTAACGGCTCCTGCAGCTGCCGCATCTTTTAAAGTGGCATAAGGACCTGCAGCTTTTGCTCCTTCCTTTAATACAATAAAAAATTGAGAAAAATCCACATTCCCTAATAGCAGCCCAATCGGCGGCATTATTACATCACTAACCAAGGATTTCACAATCGTCCCGAAAGCCGCACCTATAATTATACCGACAGCCATATCGAGGACGTTTCCCTTCAAAGCGAATTCTTTGAATTCTTTAAGCATATAACCTTTACTCCAAATAATTTATAAAATATTTTTAGCTATATAACAGAAACTCTAAATAACTGTAAGGAATGCAAACAAAATAAGAAGTGCGGATAAAACTATATATTCATTTCCCAAAAATTACCGCCTGGAAACATTGGTTCAGGCATTTCATTATGTATTCCAGGTATATTGGGAAAGTAAAGAGCTATAGAATACTTAGTAAAAATAACAAGTTAGCATGAAATAAGCCATATGGCACACAATTTATTATAAAACCGTCAGGTAATAACTATGAAAAAGAACTTTTAAAAAATTAAAAACAAAATTCATAATGAAAGGAAATCACAAATGGAAAAGAAAGCATCAATTATAAAGAACCTGCTTTCAATAATTGCCTTGTCGGTAATAGTTCTTCTTGTAGGCTGTAATAATTCACCTACCGGACCGGACTCATCTCAATCAACAACCGATCAACAAGCGATGTTAAAAACCATAGAATCGGATTCTGCTATATCTTCATTCGAATCGAATTACAATGAAGAATCTGCAATGACGATTTTAGGAAAAGCTGCAACTACTATTTATCCTGTTAAAGTCGGTCAAAAGATGCGCCTTGTGTCACGCAATTTTACTTACAATATTGTAGGCGATACGGCATACGGAACTTATACAACAACTTTTGAAGGCGTTTTGTTTATTGCCGCTTCGTATGATTCGGTAAGTTATCCGCCGGATAGTTTGATTCAAAAACCGTTCACTTCGGTAATTACAAGAAAAATTATTTTTGTAACTTCCGGCGATACAATTCACCCTTATTTGAAATGGAGAATTGCAGCCATCTCTTTACCCGAAGGAGGCACGCTAAATTCAAATATTTCCATAACCAAAGTAACCGCATATATGCCCAACGGAGATACCCTAGCAGTAACCGATCCGAACAACTATTTCTTATCCAGAGGTTTCGGATGGTGGAGAAAAATCCCAAGACTCAATCGACATGAACCCGTTAAAGTCCGAGTTGAATTAACAAGTGCATATGCCGATACAGATTTTGTAACTTTAACCCACGGCTGCGACCCTCACGGACTGCATAGGGAGAAAAATAGATTTTATTTGGTATCTTCAACTCAAACCGGAAACGGTTACGATAAAGTTTATGAACAAACATTCGAAACGCATCAATGGCCGGGTTATTTTCATGCAGTAATAAATGCTACACCCCGTCAGGTTGTTACCGATGATTCTACCCCGGTTGAAAGTAATACATGGGGTATTCCTTATATAGTTAAATGGTAGGCTCTTAAATATTCTGAAATAGTTAATTAAAAAATAATTCTCCCCGTAAATCTAGGGCGGGGAGAATTTAATTATTTGTGACTTTATTTATGCGAAAATTAGATAAACCAATAGTGTGTGCCAGGGCTATTTCACATTAATTAGATTGAAAATAAATTATTGCAATATTATGTTGAATAAGATGAAAAATATAATTATTTATAATTTAATCATATTACTTTTTGCCGCCGTTTCGATTTTTAACGGATGCGACAGCCCGGCGCCGACCGAATTAGTTCAGGGTAATAGCAGCAGCCAAGCCCCGATCCAGATTCAAGTTGCTTCTAAAGATACCTCCGATGGTTTATATAATAACGGATTTGATACAACCGGCGTTGCCGTTTCCGATACTGCTTACGCCAGTATTATTTATGTGGTCGGTACAAAGATTACTTTTAATTCTTATACAGAAAAAATATCTTCTGCCCAAGCTTTATTTTTAGATAAAAAAAGTCCGGTTAGAGGTTTAAATGGCAGAATTATTGGCTATCATACCATATTGCCGGGTGATATTCAATTCGATTATCACCATGCAAGATTGATCCCCTTTAGAGTTAGGTATCATTACCTGGGTCATTTTATAGATACATTGCTGGGAGACAGATATATTTTAAGCAGCCGAATGTTCAATCCAATGTACCGGTTCAATTTCCCGTATAATTCATCCATAAAATTTCAAATATCAACAACATTCGGTAAATCCATCGATTTTGATATTGCTACTCCTCCGGAAGTTGTCGGGAAAGTTAAGTTAACAGGCAGACTAAAGGATAAAACTCTTGCAGCGGAACTTAACTGGAATTCTGCTTATCAAAAACACATTGATATTATATTGGGTGTAATAGCAAGGAACCAAAAGAATCCGATTCCGTTATTTAAAATTACCGGGAATGACAGCGGGAAATTAATTATTCCGGATAAGCTGCTTAATTCAATTCCTTCAAACAAATACGACAAAATTGTCTTTTCATTTGTAAGAGCATACACAGCAACTAAAAATGCCGACGGAAATAATATATTGGTATCGTCACAAAGTATTCATAGTATAATCCTAGATATTCCTTGAAGAAAATATTATTTACATTTTATTTAGTAATAATTACTTTAATGATAAGTACGGTTAAGATATGGGCGCAAAGTTCGTTCGGATTAACGGGATACTGGAATCCGGATAAAAGTGAATATTCATTGATGAACAGCTTTGAAAGCAGTCCTTCCAATTTTATTTCGCTTAAAGATTGGGGTTTAACACTTTCCTACGGAGACGAGTTTGCAAATAATTCAACTTCAAACCTGTATCTTATATCATTATCAAAAAAGCTCGGTAATCATTTTATTACCCTAAGGTATACACCGGGATATCAAAAAGAATTTGTATTTAATAACGGGCAGTCTATCATCCTGCAAGATTCCTCCGCACAATCACTTAATACAAAACTTACTTATAAAGAACTATTCGGCTTAGGTTATTCATATAAATTCTCCGACAACGTAAGTGCCGGATTCAGTCTTCGTTATTTCAAACAGCAAATTAATCAGGAATCGGTACTTCCGGTTTTCTCCGATACTGTGTATTTAATTAGCCAAAACCAAATTGAAAATGCAAACTTTTGGCGCGGGGATATCGGAATTAATTATTCCCCTGCCGGCAACATTCTGCTTTCATTATCTTCAATAAATCTTCTCGATTTAAATGAAAATACTGTAGGCTCCGACATTGCACAATATGAAATTAAAAAGCCGAAAGGAGCACTTCTTGGAATTTCCTACAGCCCGGCAAAACAATTAGGTTTAAATTTTCTATACGAAACTGAAAATGCTTTCCAGGCAGGAATTAACAGCTACATACAAGCATTCGGCGGCCAAATAGGAATAGGATTAACTGCATTTCATGACCATTTTCAAAATCCTTACATTGCAGGGATAGAACCGGCGGTGGCATATTCGTCCAAATTATTTGGAATTACACTTTCGGGAGTAAAATATTTTTCAAACCGGAATGTTTCGAATTCTTTTTTAACTTTTATGAATAAAGGAATAAATAATATTATAAACAACCGGTATAGTTATGATAAAGCAGTATTAACATTAACATTTACTCTAAATACCATATCAACTAAAACGGCAGAATTTGTAGATGGAAAAATTTTAAATGAAATTTACCCGACACTTACCGATAATTATTTAACAAAGCCGTTTGCGTCATGTAAGGTAGCCAATTTAACCGATCATTATATTACTATAAAACCATCGAGTAAAATTGAAGGAGTAAACGGAGATAAAATCGATTCTCCCCCGGTTAAGATTCCCCCTAAAGACACCGTAGATGTTCCTTTTTTTACCATCATCCCGGAATCTTACAATAAAACCAAACCAGGAATTTCTTATGTGGATTTTTACTTAACCACTAAAGACAATAATCTTGACGATAGACTGCAAAAACCGATTTTAGTAAACGGGATAAATGCCTGGAACGGCAAGGTAATTTATTTAAGATATTTTATTAAAAGAGATCTTCAGTACTCAATGGATTATTCAAAAAATATTTTAAGTAAATATAAAAAAGAGCTGGATACGCTTTCCTATGCAGTATCTATTTTTTATAAGGCAAAAATTTTGTTTAACAATTTTGTTAAGAAATTGGTATACACATCCACGCCAAGAGCCGAGTCCGATTATGTACAGTTCCCACATGAAACATTAAAGTTAAAAGGCGGCAATTGCGATGACTTAAGTGTTTGCTATAGTTCTTTGCTGGAAAGTATAGGGATTCAAACAGCACTTGTGGATTATAAACCTGTTGACGGTATCGGCCATGTTAATATACTTATTAATACACAGCTTTCTCCCGATCAGGCGAAACTGATAACTAAAAATGATAGAAAATATTTCATAAGGAAAAATGAGAACGGGGTCGATGAGGTTTGGATACCCGTGGAAACCACTTCTTTAACCAACTTTGATACTGCTTGGGATTTGGGTTCGCAAAAATTTAATAACGATGCTTTAAATGAACTGGGAATTGCAAAAGGGAATGTAGAAATTGTAGACGTTTATTAATTTGAAAAAATGATTTTTATTAATGGATTTAATTGAGGGAAAAGATGAAAACAATAATTGTTATATTTTTTATATGTGCAGGATTTTTATCAGCCCAAACATTTGAAGCTGATAATGTTGAAGGCAATGTTACCGCACAAATTGGAACCAGCGAAAACTGGGTTAGTGTTTCAAACGGTAAATCTTTATCAGCCAATACCGTAATTTCAACGGGAAGGAATTCTTCTATCCGGTTGTCCGGTGAAAATATTAATTTAAAATTAAAAAGCTTTTCGGTGCTGCCGTTATCACGTATAAAAAAGATGACTGTAAACGATTTAATCCTTGCGCTTGCAATGGAAGATATGCTTAATGCGCCTAAGAAAAACGAGAAGTTAAATTCTAAAAACACAGCCGTATACGGTGCAGAGATTAATGGCATCAAAACACCGATTGTTAAATCGGATAATTTCGGAATTAAAAGACTAAACGGTGCGGTTCAGCTTGCGGAAAGCGGATTTAAAGAATCCGCTGTGGTTGATGCAAAAGAAACTTTTAGGAAATATCCCGAGACAAACAAAATAGCCGCTTTCAGAATTTACTTTGCAGATGTACTTTTTGATCTCGGCTTAAACGAAGATGCTTATGATGACTTTAAATCCATCCAATCATTAAAAATGGATAAAGAACAAGAGCATGAAGTAAAAAACAAAATGAAAATATTGGCCGGCAAGTTATTAAAGAACTAATTTCATTTTAATTAAAACAGACTAACAATTTTATTTGCCTAAACTTTTTTGCAAATTTTTAATTTTATAAAAAGGGAAAAGGATTAGCTTCTAAGCAATATTCTTAACATCTTTATTTTATAATTCTATTTTACTAATTTTTTATAGTCGCTTATTTAAAATAAATGCAGCTTTATTTAATAAATAGCTCGAAAGATTAAAAGATGAAAGCTAAAATTATAATTCTTGTGATAATTATAATTCTTTTTACGGTTTTCGTTTCTCAAAATACGAACATAATTCCTTTAAATGTTTTATTCTGGAAATTCGAGATGTCGACTATTGTTGTAATTTCAATTACATTTTTAATCGGACTCATTATCGGTCTTATTTTGGTAAGTATGTTCAGCGGTACTAAGAAAAAGGAGCAATCAAATAATAATATATTGGAAAAGGAAAATCCGGAAGAGAATAATTAAAAAAGACAATTACATTTAAAGTGACCGCAAAATAGTCTCAAGCTGCTCTTCATTTTCTACAAGTACGGTGCGCGCCTTGCTGCCGTCGTTCGGGCCCACAACACCAGCCTCCTCCAGCTGATCAACAATTCTGGCAGCTCTTGAATAACCTAGCTTTAATCTTCTTTGGAGCAGTGATACGGAACCCTGCTGATGTCTTACAATTACTCTCGCCGCATCTTCAAACATCGGGTCAAGATCGGATAAAAATCCGCTCGATGATTGTTTCTTCTTATCATATAATGAAGGAAGGAAAAACGGTTTTGAGAATGCCGGCTGCTTCTGAATATAATCGGTTAATCTTTCAACTTCATCAGTAGAAATAAAAGCGTTTTGAATACGAATAGGTTTCGGAGAACCGGTCGGCAGAAAAAGCATATCGCCTTTACCAAGAAGCTGTTCTGCCCCGTTCATATCAAGTATTGTTCTTGAATCGATTTTGGTTGCTACCTGGTAAGCAATTCTTGCGCTAAAGTTTGCCTTAATAACACCTGTAATAACATTTACCGAAGGTCTTTGCGTTGCAAGTACAAGATGAATACCTACCGCTCTTGCTAATTGAGCAAGTCTTGCAATTGGCTCTTCAACTTCTTTACCTGCAGTAATCATTAAATCCGCAAGCTCATCAATTATTACAACCAGATACGGAATGGGATGATGTTTAATTTCATCGGTATCTTTTGGTCTTCGCTTTGGATCTTGAACCTTTTGATTATAATCTACAATATTTCTAACTCCAGCCTTTGCAAGCTTATCGTAACGCTTTTCCATCTCAAACTCAACGGACTTAAGAAGTAAAACCGCATTTTGTGGATTTGTTATTATTTCTTCTTCAAGATCCGGAGATACTGCAAGATAATGACGGCGTAATTTATTATAAAACGACAGCTCAATCTTCTTGGGATCAATCATTATCAGCTTAACTTCCGAAGGCATTTTAGTATAAAGCAGGCTTGCAATAATCATGTTTATACCGACACTTTTTCCCGAACCTGTTGAACCTGCAATTAAAAGATGCGGCATTTTTGATAAATCGGTTACATAAACATCGCCGTTTATAGTTTTGCCCAGTGCAACAGGCAGCTCGGCTTTTGATTCCGATATTTTACCAAGGACAGATCGTGCATTAACCAATGAAGCTACCGCATTTGGTATTTCAACACCGATTGCACTTTTTCCCGGAATCGGTGCAATAATCCTAATACCTCTGGCAGCCAATGCCAAAGCAATGTCATGTTCAAGGCCGACAATCCGGCTAATTTTAACTCCGGGTGCCGGAACAATTTCATAAAGCGTTACAACCGGTCCGGGTGTTACGGTAATATCTTCAATATCTATGTCGAACAATTTTAATTTTTCTTTAAGCAGTTCCGCATTACGTTTAAGTTCTTCTTCCGCAACTTTAAAATTTTCTTCCTGTATAGGTTCGAGCAAATCGAGGCCGGGATTTTTAAAACTTATTTTTTCTTCCCATTGATTTGGAAGTTCCGCTTCCTTTTCCCTGTTTATTTCTTTTACGTTTATTTCACCGGTTTTTTCAAGATCAACTTTTTTATTTTCTTCGTTTTGAACTTCATTAACTTCAGGCTTTGAAGGTATATCATTTTTACGGACTATCTTAATGTTTGTTTGTTTAGCTTCGGCTTCCATCAGCTCTGCAGCAGATACATCTTCTTTTTTAGTGAGCTTTTTCTTCTTTTTCTTTTCCTTACCTAATTCTTTAATTTTATTTATGTTGGAATTATTTTGATTAGCCGGACTGCTGCTCTCAGGTTCATTTTTAACCGCACTTTCTGATGCGAGCAAAGCGTTCTTAAAGAATAAAACTATTTTTTCAATCTTAATATCGAAGGCAAATATTAATAATATTGTACTTGCCGTTATTAAAAAGAAGATTCCCCCGATACCGCCAAGCAGCCGGCTTAATGCTTCTCCCAGGTAACCGCCTACGGAACCGGATAATTCATAAGCACTCGTAAAAACTTTATAATGACTCAACAAAATACCGAAGAAGGTCGAGAGAATTATTCCGGTAATTAGAAGGAAATTAGTATAATTAATTAGCTTTCTGAAGTTAATTTTATGAATAAAGGAAACTCCCCACAGAAAAAATATAAGCGGAAATACCGAAGAGAATACACCGAGAGTTGAGTTTATAAAGAAATCGGAAATATATGCGCCGAATATTCCGAGCCAGTTATGCGTAGTATCGGCTTTATGAATAAAGTTTGAGTTGGATCCGAAAACTTTGAATAAATCCGAAAATTTATAATTAAGATTTGCCTTATCGAATCTTGAATATGAAACAATACTTAAAAGAAGAATAACCGAGAACAGGATAAGCAGTATACCGGCTATCTTTTTTTTCTTTTCCGGTGATATAACAAAATATTTCTCTTTGCCGGTACTCTTATTTATCTTAGCTTTTTTCTTTGCAGCCATTTCTAATTTATTTAATTCTCGTGTTCGCTGGAAGAGATATCTTTATTGTTGGTAATTAATTTAAGTATATTCCCCGTAAAATATGGAATTGAATCGGTAGTATTTAATTTACTGCAAAATTTTAAATCTTCTTCATATCCGTTTTCAATAAGAAGTTTGCCGTGCTCGGTCTCTTTAAGCATTTTCAATAAGCTTTTTCCGAATGATTTATTTAAAGAAACGCTTGCTATAGCGGAGTCCGTTAAAATTGTATCATTGTTAAGCTTTACAATTTCGTTTATCAATTTCCCGGCACAAACAGTATCTTCCATAGAAAAATTATTTAACCTGCCAGCACATAATATTTCAACGTCCTTATTTAGTTTTACAAGATGTTCAGCAAGAGCCGAAATATTGGAGAAAGCACAAATAAAAAGCTCGCCGGAAAATTTAGCTTTAACAATTGCCTTTGTCCCGTTTGTTGTATATAAAATTATAGACTTTCCCGAGATAATATCTTCGGAATATTCCATAGGGGAATTACCGAGAGCAAAACCTTCAATTTTTTTAGTATTGCGTTCACCTCCGAGCAATGTTTGACCTCCGAACATTCCGCCGGAAACCTTAACGGCAAATTCAACAGTTGCAACAGGAATTATTTCTTTGGCCCCGTTGCCTAATGCGGAAATAATAGTAGTTGTAGCTCTAAGTATATCGATAACTACGGTAGTCTTACCGGTAAAATAAAGTTCATCAACACTAATAGGAGAAAGAAGTACATTAATCTTCATGTTACTTGTGCTTTTTATTTTTTAACGAACGGAAGCTTAACAATTCTTGCCGGGATTTCCTTTCCGCGTATTAAAAAATTAATTGTTGAATTATCATTTACATATTCTGCATCAACATAACCAAGAGCTATTGGTTTGTCAAGTATTGGACTTACAGTTCCGCTTGTGATTGTACCCACCTTTTTATTGTTCACCGTTAAATCGTATCCGTGACGCGGAAAAGATTTTTCATCCGAAATCATCGCAGTTAATTTTCTCTTTAACCCGTCTTTTTTTACTTGTATTAATGATTCCTTCCCGATAAAATCATCTTTGTTCAATTTTGTAATCCATCCCAGTCCTGCTTCGAGCGGATTCGTTGTTTTATCTATATCATTACCGTATAAGCAAAATCCCATTTCCAATCTTAATGAATCTCTTGCTCCTAAACCGACAGCCTGTAAACCGAAATCTTTCCCGGCTTCAAAGAGTTTATTCCAAACATCTTCAGCTATTTTTTCATCGCCTTTGAAATATAATTCATATCCCAGTTCACCTGTATACCCTGTCCTAGAAACCAGCATATCATAACCGGCAATTTTAGCATTAAAAAAATGGTAATATTCCAAATCCAATTCACTTACACATATTTTTTGTAATATGTCTTTAGCATTGGGACCTTGGACAGCTAAAAGGGAATACTCATCGCTTTGATTATCTAGCTTAACATTAAATTTGTTATTCCCGGTCATCCAGTTAAAATCTTTTTCAATGTTTGAAGCATTTATAACAAGCATAAACTCATTATCAGACAGCCTGTATACTAATAAGTCGTCAACTATGCCGCCGTCATTGTAACACATAGCGGAATATTGAACTCTTCCCGGAGTAAGCTTTGAAGCATCGTTAACAGTTATATATTGAACAAAATCCAGCGCTTTATCCCCGGAAACAATTACTTCTCCCATATGCGAAACATCAAAAACGCCTGAGGAGTTTCTTACTGCCTTATGTTCTGCAATAATAGAGGAATATTGAATAGGCATAAGATAACCTGCAAATTCAACAATCTTTGCACCGAGTTTTTCGTGGATGGAATAAAATGTTGTCTTCTTCATTGTATTTAAAAATAATCAGTTTTTTATGAATATTGGATTTTTTTGATTTAAAAATTTTAATTAACTTCTTCCGTTAACTCCCGTTGGGTTTTTTTAGAGAAAAATTTTATCTGTCCCAAAGACATGCTTTCATCTTCAATCAGCTTTAACCTTACAAAATATTTAAGCTGCAGCTTGAATATGGATTTGAATGTACTTTCTCTCAATTTTGATGCAACCAAAGGATGACATTTAATAAGCAGTGATCTCTCATTGGAAATTTTCTTGAACTTCTGTATCCATCCTTCAAGATCGTAAACAATATGGGAATGCTTTGTAAGAAGACCGGTGCCCAGACAGTACGGGCAGACTTCCTTCATTGCCTGCATAATATTCTGCCTTATGCGCTGCCGTGTAATTTGCACTAAACCGAAATCTGACATTGGCAATATTGAAACTTTTGCTCGATCTTTTCTAAATTCTTTCTTTAGTTCATCAAATATTTTTTTCCGGTTTTTTTCATCCTCCAGATCGATAAAATCTATAACTATTATTCCGCCGATATCTCTTAACCGCAGCTGCCTTGCAATTTCTCTGGATGCTTCCAAATCGGTTTTTAAGGAATTCAATTCCTGTTCTTTACTTTTAGCATATCTCCCGCTGTTAACATCAATTACTACCATTGCTTCGGTATGTTCTATAATTAAGTATCCGCCGCTGGGCAGCATAACTTTTCGACCCATTAAAGTTTTTATCTGTTCTTCCACTTTAAAAGAATCGAAAATAGCATTGTTTGAACGGAATAATTCTATCTTGTCTGCAAGTCCGGGCTGAACAACCTCTACATAATTTTTAATTTGTTTATAAAGCTTTTTGGAGTCTATAAAAACCTTGGATACATCCGGAGTAAAAAGATCTCTAATTACGCTAGAAGTTGTATTAAGATCCTGATGAATTAGGGAAGGCGGTTCTTCGGTTTTTATATTTTTTTGAATTTGTTCCCAGGTTTTAATGAGTGTATTCATATCATCTCTTAAGGACTCTTCGGTCTGGTTCCTGGCAACTGTTCTAATTATTAAACCGAAATTTTCCGGCAGAATACCTCGTGCAATATGTCTTAATCGTCTTCGTTCCCTGTAGTCCGAAATTCTTTTTGAAACTCCGACTTTATTATCGAAAGGTAAAAGCACGCAGAATCTCCCGGGAAGCGAAACAGAGGATGTAACTCTTACACCTTTATTGTTTACCGGCTCTTTGGTAATTTGGATTAAAATATCCTGGCCTTTATGGAGTTTAGGAACTACCTCCTCTTTAGCAAAATCATTTCTTGCACTTTTATAATGGTTATTATTTTTATGATTGGTATCTTCTTCTTCATCCTCATCTACATCGGAATCGTCACCCAACATTTCCTGAAATTGAGTAGTTCTAGCCCCGATATCGGAAAAATGAAGAAATGCATCATGCTTCATTCCAATATCTATAAACGCAGCTTTAATGCCCGGTAAAACACGTGCAACCTTCCCCAAATAAATATCCCCCACCGTTCTACGGTTTTCAGGATAATCGACAAAAAAGTCGACTAAATTCCCATCTTCCGTGATTGCAACGCGTGTTTGTGTGGTAGAAGAACTGATTATAATTTCTTTTATCATATAAACTAAACTCGTTTGATGAAATGTTGTATTTCACTTTAAAAATTTTGAATATGTTACAGGCCATTCCATTTAAATAGCTATATTGAAATTCCATTCCGGATGTTTCAGCCGTACTTTCTTTATAAATTTTGATATAAAGAAGCAGGTAAAAGAGAAGAAATATGTTATTTGTTCCTTTTATCACGGAAAAGCCTAATTTTTGCTTAAAACTTAAAATATCCTTTACCTAATAGGTAAAAATTATTGTAATCTGTCTTTAAAATTGTAATTAGCATGTAAAATAGTATCTTGCCTATTTACCGGTTGCCGTATTCAATTTTTTAACGAAAAAAATTTATTTACTTATAAAGTTTACTATTTAACTTTCTTAAAAACTTAAACGAATCAGAAACCCAATCATTTAGCCGGGTTAAGTACATGCTACAAAATAAAGAATACCGGAAGAATAAATCCGGTACAATATCTATTTCTCCGAAGGAGCAGTTTGTTCGTGATTATTTTCTTTGAGTAATTCTTTTCTGCTTAATGAAAACTTACCGTTTTCCATTTTAATAAGCTTAACCGTAACCTTATCTCCTTCTTTATAATAATCGGTTACTTTATTTACTCTTTTATTATCAATTTGCGAAATATGCAGTAATCCTTCTTTACCGGGAAGTATTTCGACAAATGCGCCGAAATCCATAATTTTGGTAATTACACCTTCATACACTTCGCCAATTTCCGGTGTTGCCGTTAATTTCTTAATATACTCTTTACATTTAGCAGCGTTCTCTTTATTTGGAGAAGCAATATTAACTGTTCCGTCATCGTCGATGTTGATATCAACACCGAATAATCTCTGCATTCCCTGAATAGTTTTACCGCCGGGTCCGATTATCAAACCAATCTGATCGGTATCGACCTTCATGGTTATCAATCTTGGAGCAAAAGATGATAAAGAACCGCGCGGAGACTGAATTGATTCATTCATTATACCAAGAATGTGCATTCTGCCTTCTTTTGCCTGAGCCAGAGCTATCTCCATAATCTCAAATGAAATGCCCTGGATTTTTATATCCATTTGAAAGGCAGTAATTCCGTCGGAGGTACCGGCAACTTTAAAATCCATATCGCCGAGATGGTCTTCATTACCCAGAATATCGGAAAGGATAGCAAAGTTCTCACCTTCTTTTACCAATCCCATTGCAATGCCGGCACAGGGCTTGCTTAAAGGAACACCGGCATCCATTAAACCAAGAGACCCTGCGCAAACAGTTGCCATGGAAGAAGAACCGTTCGATTCAAGGATATCCGAAATAACACGCACTGTATACGGAAAAGTCTCTTCCGGCGGCATTAAAACTTTTAATGCTCTTTCAGCTAAATTTCCATGACCGATTTCTCTTCTGCCAACACCAGATATTCTACCGACTTCGCCAACACTAAACGGCGGGAAATTGTAGTGAAGCATAAATTTTTTGGAATACTCTTCAAGCAGACCGTCAATTATCTGCTCATCGCTTTTTGTACCGAGGGTAACGGTTGTTAAACTTTGAGTTTCACCTCTTGTAAATAATGCCGAACCATGGGTTCTTGGTAATAGTCCAAGTTCTATCGAAATCGGTCGAATCTGCTTTGTATTTCTTCCGTCCAGACGCATACCTTCGCTTAGAATTCTATTTCTCATTAAATCTTTTTCAAGATCGTGAAGAATCTCACCGATAATTTTTTCCTGTTCGGGATATTTTTCAGCAAGGGATTCATTTACAAATGCCGAAAGTTCTTTATTTTTTGAACTTCTCTCTTCTTTTGCAAGAACCGAATAAACAATCTCTTTAAATTTTTCATAGGCTAAGTTGTAAACATCTTTTTTTAATGCTTCGTCTACTTCAACCGGAGCTACTTCCCATTTGGTTTTACCTACTTCGGCTTTAAGTTCCAACTGAATTTGAATGAGCTTTTTAATTTCAGCCTGTGCAAATTTAAGCGCATCAAGTAGGTCGCTTTCACCTATTTCTTTCGATTCTCCTTCCACCATCATAATCGAATCGGCAGTGCCTGCCACAACTAATTCGATATCGCTTTCTTTTATTTGCTGGGTGGTAGGATTAACTACAAATTCACCGTTCACTCTTCCGACTCTAACTTCAGCCATAGGTCCGTCAAAAGGAATGTCCGAAATAGTTAAAGCGGCAGAAGCGCCGACGGCACCTAAAATATCGGCATCATTCTCGCCGTCGTGAGAAAAAACGAATGCAATAACCTGAGTCTCGTTCTTAAAATCCTTGGGAAAAAGAGGTCTAATCGGACGATCGATTAATCTTGCACTCAATATTTCTTTTTCACTTGGACGGCCTTCTCTCTTAATATAACCGCCCGGGAATTTACCCGCAGCTGAAGTTTTTTCTCTATATTCAACTTGAAGAGGGAAGAAGTCCTGATCTTCTTTAGCTTCTTCCGTGGCAACCGCCGTAACCAAAACCATAGTATCCGCGTACCTAACCATAACTGCACCGTTAGCCTGCTTGGCAAGCAGCCCGGTTTCAATCGAAAATGTTTTACCGCCGATTTCAACTTCTTTTTTTACTACCATTTAATTTCCTTTACTTTCTAATGTTTAACTCTTTAATAACCGATCTGTATCTCTCAATGTCCTTTGCTGCGAGATAATCCAAAAGTCTTCTTCTTTTTCCAACCATCATCATAAGTCCTCTTCTTGAATGGTGGTCTTTCTTATGAACATTAAAATGCTCGGTTAAATCATTTATTCTTTTTGTTAAAAGAGCTATTTGAACTTCCGGCTTACCGGAATCCTTATCATTATTTCCGAACTTTTTAATTAATTCAAGTTTTTCTTCTTTTGTCATTTTACATTTATCCTTTTTTATTGTACGATATAACCCCAGAAACAACCGGGATTAATTATTTATTTTCAAAACTCCATCTGAAGACGGCTCATTATTTCCACTCCGGCTTCTTTGTCTTTTTTCATTTGAGCAACAAGCTCTTCGGGTGACGAATATTTTTCTTCACCTCTAATTCTTTCAATAACTTTAACGGTAACATTTTCATTATAAATATCCCTGTCGAAGTCATATATATAAATTTCAGTTGTCAGCTGACCTTCATTATAGAAAGTCGGTCTTTTGCCTATACTCATTAAACCGAAATGCTTTTCGTTCGTCATCATAAGTTCAACAGCGTAAATGCCAATGGCAGGCAGTAATTTATTTTCATTATTCAATTTTATATTTGCCGTAGGGAAACCTAATGTTCTTCCTCTTCCATCGCCTTTAATTACCTTACCATTAAATGAATAATATCTTCCTAAAAACGAATTGGCCATATTAATATTACCATCAGCCAGGGCATTTCTTATTTTTGTACTGCTTACCGAAGTACCGTTAATATTTACAGCATCAACCTTTGTAACGTTAAAATCAAATTCCTTACCCATTTCTCTTAATGTTTGTTCATCTCCGCCTCTGCCTTTTCCGAAATGGTGATCATAGCCTATAACAATTTCGTTTAGCCCTATTCCATTTATTATATAATTTTTTACAAATTCTTCCGAGCTAAGCTGTGAAAATTCCTGAGTAAATTTTATAATTAAAAGATTTTGTATTCCCAAATCTTTTAGAATATCAATTTTTTCTTCCAGTGTATGCAATAATTTTATAGAATGTCCTTTTGAAACTATACTACGAGGATGGGGATTAAAAGTTATTAAAAAACTTCTGGCATTTAGCTTTTCAGCTTTTTTAATTACCCCTTCAATTATTTTCTTATGGCCAAGATGAATACCGTCAAATGTGCCTAAGGTAATAACCGTATTTTTATTCTTTTGTACTTCGGATAAACTATTAAATACTTCCATAACAATATCTTACATAAACTAAAGTCTGCTAATATACGCTTTTTTTGGGTTAAAAAGAAGTGAATATATCACCGCCAAATTTCACTACTTCAGATATCCTGCAGGATTTTAATTACATTTTTTAAACTTTTTTACAAAATCATCAATATTTACCGCGCTTCCTACCGAGTATTCCCCTATATTTATTCTTCTTAATGAACTTAATAAAGCTCCACAACCCAGCTTTTCTCCAAAGTCATTGGCAATAACCCGAATATAAGTACCTTTGCTGCATGTTATTTCAAAATTAACGAAAGGCAGGGAAATGCTTTTTATTTCAAATTTTGAAACGTTTACTTTCCTCGGCTGTCTTTCTACGGTTTTTCCTTTTCTAGCTAATTTATAAAGTGATTTTCCTTTATACTTAATTGCCGAATACATGGGCGGAACTTGAAATATATCACCTAAAAAAGTATTCCGTACCGATAAAATTTTAAACTCTGTTATTTCTTCTAAAGAACTTTCATGAATAATTTCGGTTTCCAAATCCATTGAGGGCGAAGATTTTCCTAATAAGATAGTGCCGGTATAAGTTTTTTCAAAAAATTGATATTTCTCTATTTCTTTTGTTTTTCGCCCGGTACATATTATAAGCAAACCGGAGGCAAGAGGATCAAGAGTACCTGCATGACCGACTTTTTTTACTCCGATAGCTTTTCTTATTTCGTAGATAACTTTAAATGAAGTCCAGCCAACAGGCTTGTCAACAAGAATAACTTCTCCGGATTGAAAATCTAAATTTGAATAATCAGTCGTTTCCCTTATTATCATTTTCGTGAATTTGTTTAATTAAGCCTTCAATCTTTTCCACATAGTCACTGGTATCGTCAATAAAGAATTTCAACTCAGGTACAAACTTTATTCTTATTCTTGAAGCAAGTTCGGAGCGGATAAAGCCGGAAACAGATTTGATTTTATCTAAAGATGAATCGCGTTTATCTTTTTCCAGCACGGAAATGTAAATTTTTGCAATTTTAAGATCGGGGCTGACCTTTACGGAAGTAACCGTAACAAAGCCGAAAGAGGAGTCCTGCAATTTGTCCGGTAGTTTATACAAAAGGATCAAACTAATTTCTTCTTTAATCAGATGTTCAACTCTATCTATTCTATGCGTCAATTTCTCATCTCCTTTCGAACCGGCATCTAACTTTACAAAAATTCAAAAAAAATTTATTCCGAAACTAAATTATTATACCATATCAGAATATAAAAAGCTTGAAAAATATTAAGCCAGTTTTTTCTTGGTTTCAATTATCTTGAATGCTTCAATTGTATCACCTACTTTAAGATCGTTAAAGTTGGCAATATTTAGCCCGCATTCATAACCGGAATCTACCTCTCTTACATCATCTTTAAAACGTTTAAGTGATGCAATTTCACCTTCATGAACAACAATTCCATCGCGTATAAGTCTAACTTTACTGTTACGTGTAATTTTACCGTCGTGCACATAGCATCCGGCAACTGTACCGGACTTAGGGACTTTAAATGTTTCTCTAATTTCCAGGGTAGCAGTAACTTCCTCTGAAAGTACCGGAGAAAGGAGCCCTTCTAATGCAGATTTAACTTCATTTATAGCATCATATATAACATTATACAATCGTATATCTACATTTTGTGTTTCGGCTAATTTTCTTGCATTTAAGTTCGGTCTTACATGAAAGCCCAGGATTATGGCTTGTGAAGCCGAAGCAAGCAGAACGTCGCTTTCAGAAATACCGCCTACACCTTTATGAATTACTCGAACAATCACTTCTTCGTTGGATAATTTCATTAAAGAATCGGACAAAGCTTCAACGGAACCATCCACATCGCCTTTAACAATTAAAGGAAGTTCTTTTACCCCGCCGATACTAATTTGTTTCGCTATTTCATCAAGAGTAATATGGTGCACTTGTTTCTGGTCCTGTTCGCGCTTTAGCTGCTGTCTTTTTAATCCGATTTCTCTCGCCATCCTGTCGGATTCCACAACCACGAATGTATCGCCTGCCTGCGGTGCTCCTTCAAAGCCTAATACCTGTACAGGAGTGGAAGGTGGAGCTTCCGAAACTTTTTTCCCTCTTTCATCGAACATTGCTCTTACTTTGCCTTGATAAATACCTGCGACAAACGGATCTCCGATCTTTAAAGTTCCTTTTTGGACGAGAATAGTACCGGTAATTCCTTTTCCCTTATCAAGTTCTGATTCTACAACAACGCCGCGCGCATTGCGTTCCGGGTTGGCTTTCAAATCAAGAATTTCAGCTTCAAGCAAGATTTTTTCCAAAAGGTTATCTACATTTAAACCTGATTTAGCTGAAATCTCAACACACTGATATTTACCGCCCCAGTCCTCTACCAAAATATTTCTCTCAGCTAACTGCTGCTTAATCTTCTCAATATTTGCGCCGGGCTTATCAATTTTATTTATTGCAATTACTATCGGTACATTTGCAGCCTGGGCATGATTTATAGCTTCAACTGTTTGAGGCATAACCGCGTCATCAGCAGCAACAACAAGAACAACAATATCCGTTAATTGAGCACCGCGGGCTCTCATTGCCGTAAATGCTTCGTGACCGGGAGTATCGAGAAACGCTATAAACTTACCGTTACCCACATCAACCTTATAAGCGCCTATGTGCTGTGTTATTCCTCCGGATTCACCGGCAACTACATTAGTACTTCTTATATAATCCAGCAGTGAAGTTTTCCCGTGATCTACATGTCCCATTATAGTCACAACCGGGGAACGGCCCTGAAGAGTTTCAGGTTCGTCCACTGTATCTTCCAGTGCTTCGGAAGTATATTCTTTTTGAAATTCTACCTCGAATCCAAATTCATCTGCTACCAGAGTAATAGTTTCTACATCCAGTCTCTGGTTTATCGAAACCATTAGTCCAAGTTCTATACATTTTGTAATAACATCGCTAACCGGTACATTCATTAAATTTGCCAGTTCGTTTACAGCAATAAATTCGGTAACCGATATTTTATTTTTTTCAAGTGCTTTAAGCTCCTGCTTCCTTTCCTCCTCGGCTTCTCTTTCTTTTCTTTTCTTTTTCCTTTGAATTGCTCTGCCGGATAAAACCGAATCATCCATGCTTAACAGCGTTTTTCTAATAGCTTCTTTAACTTCTTTCTGATCAATTTCAAATTTCTTTACTCTTTTTTTCTTTTTAGTAATTTGAGGCTCATCCGATGTTAAATCACCCGCTTTCTTTTTAGCTTTCGGTTTTTTACGTTTCTTGGTAGCTTCACGTTTGGCTGAAGAAGAGTCTCCATTCTCCGAAACGCCTTGTTTTTTCTCTGATTTATCATCTATACCCAAATCAATCTTGCCAACTACTTTCAATCCTTTTTTACGGGCGGCTTCCTGTTCTTTAGGGGAAATAAACTGTTTTGTTTTTGCCTCCGCGGGTGCTTCTTTCTCTTCTTTTTCAACTTCTTCTACATTTTTTTCTTCCTCGGATGTTTCATGCTTATCTTCAACAGGAACTTCTTTTGCTTCCTCTATCTTTGTTTCTTCAGGTTTAGCTTCCTCTTGAATTGTTTCCGTTTTCTTTTCTTCTTCAGATGTAATTGCAACTTCTGCAGTCTCTTCCGAAACTTTTTCTTCTTCTACGGCAGCAGCTTTTTCTTCCTCTTCGGCTTTTTCGCTTCTTTTCTTATTAAATTCCGCAACCTTTTTATAATGTTTTTCAGCTTTCTCAATATCCTTTTTAAAATGGTCGTTTATGTCGTTGATCATTTCTTCATTAAGGATAGACATATGCGATTTTACCTTGTGACCTTTTTTAACTAAAAATTCCACAAGATTTTCAGCCGATAAATTATACTCGGATGCTAATTTGTAAACTCGAACTTTTTTCGTTTTAGTTTCCGACATATTTGCTATACCTATTATTTAGCTATTCTTCTTCTTCTTCAAATTGTGATTTAATAATTTCTATTATTTCGGCTATTTTTTCTTCACCAAGACCTTCTATTTCTTTTAACTTTTCGGGGCCTGCAGTTAAAACTTCAAGTGCCGTATCGTAACGGTTATTGATAAGCAAATCATAAATATCAATTCCCAGTTCTTCTTTCAAATCGATCAATTCAATATCTTCTTCATATTCTTCAAACGGTTTTTCTTCTCTCAATATTTCAATATCGTAACCTGTCAACTTCATTGCAAGTCGGATGTTAACACCATTCCTGCCTACAATTAGCGAAACCTGGTCGCTGTCTGCCGTAACAACTGCTTTTTTCATCACCGGATCCACTTCAATCCTTTTTAGTTTTGCGGGCGCCAATGATTTTTGAATAAATGTAACAGGGTCTTCCGAATAACTTATTACATCAATATTTTCATTATTTAATTCTCTTACTATTGCATGAATACGAACGCCTTTCATTCCCACACAGGCGCCAACTGCATCAATTCTGTTATCTTGAGATTCCACCGCAACTTTTGCTCTTTCTCCGGGCTCTCGAGCAATAGCTTTAATTTCTATAATCCCATCGTAAATTTCCGGAATCTCAATTTCAAATAATCTTCGTAAAAACGTATTATCGGATCTCGATATAATAATCAAAGGACCGCTGCTGTTTTTTTTAACTTCTTTTACTATTGCGCGGATTGTTTCTCCCTTTTTATATCTTTCGTAAGGAATTTGTTCATGCCTAGGTAAAAGCAGTTCGTTTTTATTATGATTTACGAGAATATCATTTTTTCTTATCTGATAAATATCGCCTACTACTATTTCGCCCAACAGCTCATTATATTCGTTATAAATAATATCTTTCTCAATTTCCCTAATTTTTTGATTAAGACCTTGCTTTGCTAAAGTAATCAGTCTTCTACCAAAGGATGCCAGTGCAAGTTTTTCAACAAAATCGTCGCCTACTTCCAGTTCGTCTTCGTTGCCGCGTTTATTAACTTCTTCAATGCTTATTTGCAGATTCGGATCTTCAACTTCATCGACAATTTCTCTTTCCAAAAATATTTCGATATCTCCCTTGTCCATATTTACCACAACATCATATTTCGAATCTTCTCCGTACTTTTTTCTAACCAGCATACCGAAGATTTCTTCAATAATAGCTGCCAATACATCTTTATCTACGCCTTTTTCCCTTACCATTTGCGCAAAGGATTCAACGATATCTACGTTCATTTTACAATTCCTCCCTTAGGAAAAACTTACTAATACTTTAGCTTTATTTATGTTATTAAAATTAATTATTACTTCGTCTTTATTAAATAAAAATATCAAATCATTTCCTTCAATACCAACCAATTTAGCTTTCATCTTTTTTTCTGCATCATCAGTTTTGTAATTAACCTCAAAGAATCTATTGATATTTTTAGGATACTGTTTTAGGAACTTCAGCGGCCTGTCGATACCCGGAGAAGAGACATCAAGTCTATAAGAAGAACCTAAATCCGGTAAATTCTCCAACTCCTTATCAATATCTACGCTCACTTTTGCGCAGTCTGCTGCGGAAACATTTTTTTCTCCGTCGATAAAAACTTCGATTATTCTGTTTGCGTTGTTGCCGCGGATTACACAATCGATTAAAAAGAACCCGTCTTCTTCGGCTTTTTTTGAAGCAAGCTGTTTAATATTTTCGTTTAATAAATTCATACAAATAAAAATCGCCCTCAAGAGGGCGAAAAAGTCAACCAAAATTAGTATTATTTTACCCAATAAGCAAGAAATAATAAATGCAATAACCATTCACCTAATGCATTCTATTACCCATTTACCCGGAAAATCAATAATTCTTAAGTTATTTATAGAAAGTAATGAAACAATTAAAAACTACTTAATTGTTGATTTGAAATTCTACAACAATTTATTTTTGCATATTACTTTATTATACAAATTTTATAAATTGCATTCTAATTATTACTTTATTATTCAATATGAAAAGATTATTAATTTTTGTTTTAATAATTTTGTTTGCTGCTTTGCCAAGCTTTGCACAGAATGAAGGACAGCAGATTCTTGAATCACTGCAGAAAAAATTTGACTCGATTAAGGATATAACCGCCGGATTTGTGCAGTCATCAAACGGTAATGTAAACCTTTACGGCAAATTTTATTTTAAGAAAAAGAATAACCTAAGACTGGAGTTAAAAAACTCAATCATAATTTCGAACGGGAAAACTAACTGGAATTATAATAAAGCCGAAAACAAAGTAATAATAAGCAGCTATGATGAACATGATCCCTCGGTTCTATCATTAAATAATTTTATTAATATATATCCAACCGAATGTAATATCGAATTGATGGAAATAAAAGATCAAAAGGTTTTAATGCTTACGCCTAAAAAGCCCGGTTTGAACTTTAAATATGTTAAGATATGGACGGATTCGAAACATCTGATTTCAAAAATGATTATCGGAGATCTTAATGATGTTTTAATCCAAATCGACTTTTCCGATTATAAACTGAATTCAAATCTGCCGGATTCTTTATTCACCTTTACACCGCCGAAGGGGAGCAAAGTTATTGACCTCAGATAAAACTAAAAAGAAGAACTGGTTTATCAGGACAGCTAGATTTGTGCTTCCATTGATACTGAGCGTTATTTTCCTTTATATTGCATTTTATAACGAAGACTTAAATAAAATATTCGCCATTCTTTCAAACGCTTCGATTTTTTGGATTTTTGTCCTGTTAATAGCAATGCTGTTCTCTCATTACCTAAGAGCTTTAAGATGGAAAGTGATTCTAAAATCCGTTAAGCAGGATACTTCTATCATAAACATATTCGGTGCTGTTATGGTAGGATACGGTGTAAGTTGCGTAGTGCCGAGGCTGGGTGAAGTATCGAGAGCGGTGGTATTAGGCAGATGGGAAAAACTTTCTAGGTCTTCAATGTTCGGTACAGTAATCCTCGAAAGGATTATCGATATCATTTTTCTCGGTCTTACGGTAATTGTCTCCGTTATAATTTGGAGCGAAGATCTTTATCTTAAATTCCCGTGGTTAAAATCTACTCTTTACATAACAGTTATTTTAATAGCCGGAGTAATTGTATTTATTTATTTTTTAATAAGGTTTAGAGAAAAATTTTACAAACTTATTATAAAAATGTTAGGTAAATTTTCGGAAAAACTGGCTCATAAAGCGGCATACATTTTTGATATGATGACAGTCGGCTTTGCCAGTTTAAAAGGTACAAAAAATTATATTTATACTTTCCTTTTAAGCGCTTTAATAATGATAGTGTATGCACTTAGTGCTTATATAGGATTTTACACCCTGGGAATGCAAAACATTAAGCCTGTAACTTATGCTATGGCCTGGGTGTTGATGAGCATAAGCGCTATTGGAGTGGTTATACCCACACCCGGAGGTATCGGTTCTTATGAAGCACTCTCAAAAGCCGCGTTGGTACTTTTATTCGGATTCGGTGAATCGATTAGCTTGGCATATGCACTATTAACACATGTAATTTCATATTTTTTGTTTATCTTCACCGCACTTATATTTTTCTTTGCACTTAATAAACATCATGATAATCTAATTAAAGTTGTAGAAACCGAACTGGAAGAATTATGAAGCTTCTTTCTGCCCTGATAATCTGTCTTACTATATCAAGCACATCCTATTCACAATATTATGTTAGAGCGGGGATGGAGATATCATTTATTAATATGCCTTCTCTAATCGATTATATAAATCAAAATTTTGCACCGCCCAACCAGCAGCTCGGCACATTTAACAGTGCAATAGTTTTTTCAGGCGAAGGAGGTTTTCAATTAAATAATAATTATGAATTGGGACTTGAAGTTGCTTATCTTATTAACTCACATAATTATACAAACGAGTACGGCGGAATTTACAAATTGAATTACTCTATTGTTATGCCTACAGTTGTAAACTATTACGTCATTAGAGGAAACGGTTACGATTTTAAATTCGGCGGAGGAATAGGAATTCGTTTTGTTAGTGCAGTCCAGCAGCTTCCTGCCAAACCTTCAACGGAAACTTATAATTCAACAGGTTTCGGATTACTTCTTAAGGCAGACGGAAACACTTTATTAAGCGGAAATCTGTATGCAAATATCGGAGTAGATATTAGATACGATTTTAATGGGAAACCTAAAAGCGGAAACGGCTATTTTGTAGTTAATAATACCAATGTAAATTTCAATGCTTTATCTGCGGGTTTAAGGCTTGGAGTTTCTTATATTTTTTAGGAGGGCTTTTTGAACATATTACAAGCTATTTTACTTGGTATTATACAGGGACTTACCGAATTTTTACCAATCAGCAGCACCGGGCATTTAACTTTAGCCGGTAAATTTATGCACCTCATTTCCAATCAGCATCCGGAAGAATGGACGGCTTTTATTGCTGTTATACAACTCGGGACTGTAATTGCAGTAATAATTTATTTCTGGAAAGACTTGTGGGAAATTATTTTCGATTTCTTAAATGAAAATGTAAAACACAGGGTAAAATTATCCGAACAAAAATTGAATTCAAGGTTAGGCTGGTTGATTATTATCGGTTCTATTCCGGTTGGTATAATCGGTATTTCGTTAAAAAAAATAATAGAAGGTACTCTAACAAAAGATTTGTACGTTATTGCTTTCAGCTTAATAGGGCTGGCAATTATTTTGGCAATTGCAGAAAAAATAGCAAAATTAAAAAAAGATTTAAATAAGATAACAAAATGGGACGCTTTTTGGGTAGGTGTTGCACAATGTTTTGCTCTTATCCCGGGTTCCAGCAGGTCCGGAACAACTATTACGGCCGGATTATTCCTCGGAATGAATAGAGAAACTGCCGCAAGATTTTCATTTTTATTAAGTATTCCTGCTGTTCTTGCCAGCGGATTATTGGAACTGTATGAATCTCTTAAATTCATTAATCCTTCATTGGCTGTAAATATGATAGTTTCAACAATCTTTGCTTTTATTTTCGGTTATTTATCAATTGATTTTCTGTTAAAATACCTTAGAAAAAATACAACACTTATATTTGTTTATTACAGAATTGCATTAGGAATTATAATTTTAATTTTACTTTCTTCACATGCTATACTTCCTTAGGAGATACTATGAAAAGCTTAATTTTTATTTTAATACTTGCTGCTACGGTTTTAGGATGTAAACAATCAAAATCAAACGGACAAAAAAAATCTATGAACGACACAACTTATATTGCAGTGATAAAAACCAATATGGGAACCATTAAGTGCGAGCTTTTACCGCAAGCTGCACCAAAAGCCGTTGAAAATTTTATCGGCTTATCGGATAAAGGATATTATAATAAGTTAACCTTTCACCGGGTAATCGATAATTTTATGATACAGGGCGGTGACCCGAACGGAAACGGAACCGGCGGGGAAAGCGTCTGGGGTGGTACTTTTAATGATGAATTTAATGAGAATTTTAAATTTGATTCTGCAGGAGTTATGGCTATGGCTAATAGAGGGCCTAATACAAACGGCAGTCAATTTTTTATTACACTTGAACCGACCCACTGGCTAGATATGCACTATTCTATTTTCGGGAAAGTAATCGATGGAATGGATGTAGTTAAGGCAATAGGTAAGGTTCCCACAACAAAACCGAATGATAAACCGGTTACTCCTGTTGTTATGGACTCTGTTTATATAGAAAGAAAAACTGAGAAACCTTAACTAAGATAAAAATTATTTTTTTTAAGAAGGATAATAGGAAATACTTTCGACAATAAACCGATAAGAACTAAATGAAACAAGAAGAGTTTTTTTCTTCTCGCTGGTCGCTGATAATTGCAACAATAGGTATTGCAGTCGGAACCGGGAACATTTGGCGCTTTTCAAGAATTGTTGCGCAGAACGGCGGCGGTTCTTTTTTAATTCCCTGGGTAATTTTTCTTCTCGTATGGTCTGTTCCGTTAATTATTGCCGAATTCGCGATTGGTAAATCAACCAGGTTCGGGCCTGTCGGTGCTATTTCAAAAACCGCAGGCAGGCAGTTCGGTTGGATGGGCGCATTTATAGTTTTTGTATCCACCGCAATAATGTTCTACTACTCTGTAGTTACCGGCTGGTGCTTAAAATATTTCATTTCCGCAATAACCGGCGATCTTTTTTCCACTACAAAATATCTTGAATACTGGACAAGATTCTCTTCCAGCTATCAGCCGCTTGTATATCATTTTATAGCAATGACTCTTGTTGCTTTCGTTATTTACAGGGGTGTGAGCAAAGGGATTGAAAAAGTAACCAAATTTATGGTCCCTTCGCTTTTAATAATTTTAATTATTCTATTCGTTAGAGCCGTTACTCTGCCTAATGCTATTGAAGGGATAAAATATTTTTTCACACCTCATTTGGATATTATTTTAAATTATAAAGTCTGGCTTAATGCATTAACGCAGAATGCATGGGATACAGGCGCGGGCTGGGGACTCATTTTAACTTATGCAATATATATGAAAAAGAAGGAAGATATTTCCCTAAATGCCGCCTTAATTGGTTTCGGAAATAATACTGTTTCTCTGCTGGCAGGCATTACAATATTTTCTACTGTATTTGCTTTAAGCACTTCCGATGCAATGCAGCAAATTTCACAAGCTGGTCCTGCTAATACAGGCTTAACTTTTATTTATCTCCCGTTGCTGTTCTCCAAAATCTCCACACATTATATAGTTAACGTAATTTTTGCATCGCTGTTTTTTATTGCATTGTTTTTTGCCGCCACAACTTCATTAATGTCTATGGTTGAACTTACTACAAGAACATTAATCGATTTCGGTTTTAAAAGAGGTAAAGCTATAATTATGGTTGCTTCTTTAGGATTTTTATTGGGAATACCTTCTGCACTAGATTTAAATTTTCTAACAAACCAGGATTGGGTTTGGGGTGTCGGGTTAATAATCAGCGGTGCTTTTATATCGTTCTCAATCATTCGATACGGCGTGGATAAATTTAGAACGGAAATTATTAATGGTTACGGCAGCGACGTAAAAATCGGCAAATGGTATAATTTTATAATAGGATTCTTAATCCCGGTGCAGGTTGTAGTGCTTGTTTCTTGGTGGTTAATTTCTTCGGTATCATGGGACCCCGAGTGGTGGAATCCTTTCCATACGGCAAATGCAGGCACATGTATTTTTCAATGGGCGGTTATATTACTTACATTTATTCTTTTGAATAAAGCTATGGTAAACCAAACTTTTAAGGAAAACAATTGATTAACAGATTCTTTAAGTTTGAACGATTTGAAAATTTTTATTTTAATTACTAAATAGAATATGAATTTTATAACAATAATTACAATGCTGATTGTTCTCGGAACCGTATGGGGAGGTATGACATTTTTTCTTACCCGCGCCATTAAATACGAAAAGATAAAAGAGAAAAATGGCGAAGACTAAAATTAAAGCTCCATCAATAAATCAATTAACCGATGATTTAAATAACGGCAAAATACTACCTATATATTATCTCTTTGGTGAAGATACATTCAGCATAGATTCATGTTTAGCCTTAATTAATAAATCCGTACAGCCGTTTATTACTTCCGATTTTGATAAAGAAGTTTTTTACGGCGACGACAAAACTTTAATCGAAATACTGGATTTTGCATCGGCTTTCCCTTTCGGCTCGGAAAAGAAATTAATTATTGTAAAGGAATTCGAAAAAATACGGGATAAAAAGCATTTGACTTTGTATGCAGCTTCACCGTCCGACTTTACTGTAATCGTTTTGATACATAACGGTAAAATTTCTAATCTTGATTCCGAACCATTTAAAACATTAGCTGCAAAAAATTATTTGTTTGAAGCTAAAGAATTAAAAGGAGAAAATTTAATTGATTGGGTTGTAGCTTATGCCCGGGATAACGGCAAAAGTATTACCAGGGATAATGCCCGGCTTTTAACCGATATTTCAGGCGAAAACCGGGACATGCTTGAAGCTCAGCTGGAAAAAATTTCTGTTTTTTTAGGAGATAAAAAGGAAATAACCCTTGATTCAATTAAAGATCTTTCAACTTCTCTAAAAGAATATAATATCTTCGATCTTCAAAATGCCATATCTAAAAAAGACAGAAATGAAACTTTTAAAATCGCCTATAAAATGCTTGAAAAAGGTGCGGAGCCGACATTTATTATCTACATGCTTACACGCTATTTTACCGGGTTAATTAGAATAAATGAACTAAAAGAAAAGAAAATACCGGATCAGGCGGCGGCAAGAATTGTGGGAACTCATCAATATTATTATAAAGATTATTTAAAAGCCCGAATGATATATTCAGATAAAGACCTATATAGAATTGTTCAATCTTTGCTAAAAGCGGATCTTTCCGTTAAAACTACTTCAGCCGGAGGTAAGTCTATTATATCTATTTTGTTGGCTGAAATTTTGGAAGAATAGAAGTAAGTAATACTAAGTTAGATTGTTCTTCGAAATTAATATCAAAACCGTTGTCCGAAGGACTCCTTTGGAAAAACGGTTACAATGTGAGTTTTTATATTACTAACGCCGGGATTAATCCCGGTTTTAATAAAAACAACTGTATATATTTTAACTGTTTTAACAGTTTAATAGTTATGAAATAAATTCAAATAACCGGTTAAGTTAGAATTTATATTATAATAGGCTCTATCTCCTTTCAATCTTTATTGATTTTTATTTAACTTTTAATGTGTTTTTGGAAACATTTCAAATCAAATAAAGTATAAAACAGTTGACCGAAAAAAATTTAAACGAATTAAGCGATGAAGAACTGATTCTTGAGTTCCAGCAAAACGATACGGAACAGGCGTTTGAAATTTTAGTACAAAGGTATAAAAACCCGCTGGTTAATTTTGTGTATAGATTTTTAGGCGATTACGAAATATGTTTGGATGTGGTTCAGGAGACTTTTATAAAAGTTTATAGATACAAAAACTCTTATACGTCTATTGCTAAATTTTCCACATGGATTTATACTATTGCCGGTAATTTGGCCAAAACAGAGTATAGAAGGAGAAAAAGAAGAAATTTCTTTTCCATTAACTCTTACGGCGAAAATAAAGAGACTTTTGATATTCCTGATGAAAGATACAGACCGGATGTTGCTGCCGACAGTGAAATGAAGGATAAAATGATTCAAAAAGCTCTTTTAAAAGTTACGCAGGTTTATAGGGAAGTCTTAATACTTAGAGATATTCAAGGCTTATCTTATGAAGAAATTGCTGAAATAAAAGGATTAACAATAGGAACTGTAAAATCGCGTATAAACCGAGGCAGGGCGCAACTGCAAAAATTGTTAAAGGATATTTACAATGAATAATAAGGATATGAAACAGCCGGAAGAAGAGGGAAATCTTTTCGGTGATGTAACCGAAAAATTAAAACGGCTTAAAAATATTGATGCACCGGAAAATTTTGAAGCGGATTTATTTAGAAAAATAAACTCCGGAAAATATGATTCCGTGAGAAACAAACCGGTTAATGTTTTCGTAAGAAAAAAACTTATCCCTTCTTTAACCGTTATTGCAGTTGCAGTAATTGTAATTTTTATGATTAAAACACAGCCCACACAGCAGGCAGATCCCTTTTCCATAAAACCGCGGTTAAGAGAAGATGTAATTGCCAGCAACGATAATGTTACTAAGTCTGTAGAAGATTTAGCAAAAAAAGAGTTAAATGGAAATTCCACGGACCAAAAAGCAGCAGCTAAATTACAAAGCAGTCCGGATTCCAAAAACAATATTTCACAAAATGAAGTTAATTCCCGGGATAAAAGTCAGAATAATTCCACTGATGGATTTCATTCGGCGTATCTTAACTTAACCAAGTCGGATATAAAAACCGGGCTTAATTTTAAGCAGGTTTATTTAGATAAGGCGCAGCGGCAAGAAGTTGCTATTCTAAAAGAAAATATGGAAAAATCATATAATAGAGGGAAAAAGTAAGATTTTGCCCTATTAAGATGGAATTATTATTTTGAAATTATCCTCATACTTTTCTATATTTGATGTCTATTTTTTGATAAGAAATTAAAATTGTTAGGTTAGTTATATGAAAAAAGGTATTCACCCTAATTACAGACCGGTAGTTTTTCAAGATGCATCTTGTGATTTTGCAATTTTAACACGTTCAACAATAAACACAAGCGACACGATTGTATGGGAAGACGGCAATACTTATCCGTTGGTTAAGCTTGAAATCTCAAGCGGTTCCCATCCGTTTTTTACCGGGAAACAAAAACTGCTTGATACTGCCGGAAGAGTTGAGAAATTCAAACGTAAATATGCTAAAAAGAATACAGCATCTTAATTAAGTTAAAACCTTATAAAAGTTTATTAAAGCCAGGCAAAAACCTGGCTTTTTTAATTGGCATAACTTAAACCAAGATTCTTCTTTCGAATGCTGTTTGGTAGTGGTGTTCTAATTTGCTTTTATAATTCATGGTTCGACTTCGCTCACCATGATAAATGTATTCAAATTGTCATCCCGAGCGGACTTGCATACCGGCACCTGTCTACCGACGGGTAGAGGCAGGGTCGAGGGATGACTTATTCGTTATTAATTTCAGCAGATTAGGACACTACCTGTTCGGTTGGTAAAGATTCTTACCATAAAAAATATTAAATTATTTGATAAATTTTTTCACTTTAAAAAAACTTATATGCAAGTCTGCATTTTTGAAGGTATAAATTACGAAAGGCTGGAACCGTTAAGTTTTTCAAGGCCTGCTTACGATCTGGTTTGCGGTATCAGCACTTTGAGAGAGAAGATATTAAGATCATACCCGGGTGTAAAATACTCACTTCACTGCCGTTCGTATTTAACTTCCCTTTTAAGAATCCAGAATCCCGGTATTGAAATAAATAATATAGATGATAACGAATGCCTGTTCATCAGCGGAAATATTTTAGCCCCTCCAAATCTTTCCGAAATTATTCCGATAAAAGACAAAGGAGATAAAATATATTTCAGCGGCGATTCTTTTATTGCCGCACGTGTTTCAGGTGAAAACCTGAAGGAAGTTAAAAACCACCTTTATGAGTTGTTAAGCGAAGGAATTTTTAACGGGCTGCCTGTTGAAAAAGTTGAAATTAAAACTATTGATTATATATGGGATCTAATTAATAATAACGGTAATGAACTCTTAAATGATTTCAAATATCTGACTTCAAATAAAAAAGATAAAATGGGCGGAAAAATTTTTGAAGGCGCTCATCTTATAGAAAAAGAAAACATCGTTATAGAAGAAGGTGCGGAAATTAAATCCGGAGCTGTGCTGGATGCCTCCGCAGGCCCTATTTTTATTGATAAAAATGCCGTTGTATTTCCTAATGCCGTTGTAGAAGGTCCTGTTTATCTTGGCGAAAAGGCGCAAATTAAAAGCTGTGCAAGAATTTTTGAAAACGTAAGTATCGGGAAGGTTTCAAAAGTCGGCGGCGAAGTTGAAGATTCAATTATTCTTCCATACTCAAATAAACAGCATTCGGGATTCATCGGACACGCTTATCTCGGCAGCTGGGTAAACCTGGGTGCTGATACAAACTGCAGCGACTTAAAAAATAATTACGGTACAGTAAAAGCTTATGTTAACGGCGAGGTTGTTAACAGCGGTTCCCAGTTCCTCGGTGTTATTATGGGAGATCACTCAAAAACAGCAATAAATACAATGTTCAACACCGGCACTACCGTCGGCTTTTCCTGCAACATATTCGGAGCGGGTTTTCCCGGAAAGTATATTCCCTCTTTTTCCTGGGGCGGAAGCGATGCGGTTACCACATACGATATTGAAAGAAGCATTGAAACAGCAAAAAGAGTTATGAAAAGAAGAAATAAAGATATGCACGAACCGGAAGAAAAATTGTTTAGAAAGATTTTTGATTTAACCAAGAAAGAAAGGAGAAAACGGGGCTACCCTTATTGAGATTATGACACAATTAGAAGAACATACAATTCAAAATTTATACGAAGGCGTAAGAGGGTTAGCCGTTAAAATTCTTAACAGAGTTGAGAGAACGGATGCATATCTTGAAAAGCTGCTCGATAATGAAATGCGCGATACCGAACTAAACGGACAGGATAAAGCTCTTTTATATGAAATAGTTCACGGCGTTATAAGGTGGATGGGAAGATTAGACTGGATTTTAAACGGATTTTATAAAGGGCAATTTTCAAAAGCAATTCCTAATTTAAAAAACGGTCTTAGAGTTGCACTCTATCAGATAATGTTTTTAGACAGAGTTCCCGATCATGCTGTTGTAAATGAAGCGGTAGAGTTTGTAAAAAAATTACAGGGCCAAAAACCCGCCGATCTTACAAATGCCATCTTAAGAAATATTATAAGAAACAAAACAAGCATAAGATACCCCGATCCGGATGAAGATTTACCCGGTTACTTAAGTGCTTATTACTCTCATCCGTCATGGATGGTTAAAAGATACCTGGCTAGATTCGATAGGAAAGGCACGGAAGAATTATTAGCAGCTAATAATGAAAAGCCGTATTTAACATTAAAGATAAATGCGCTTAAAACAAATCCGCAGCAATTTAAAGAACTTTTAAATTCCGTTAATCTGAGATTTAATAACGGGCGTTATCTGCCTGAATTTTTTCAGCTTCAAAATCTTACCAATATAACCGCCTGGGAATATTTTACGCAGGGTTATTTTAACATTCAAGATGAAAGTGCCGGACTTGCATGCAGTCTTCTTGAAGCCAAACCGGGTATGAAAATACTTGATTTATGCGCAGCTCCCGGCGGAAAAACCGCTTACATTGCCGGTTTAATTCAAGATAAAGGCGAAATAATTGCGCTTGACAGATACGAAAGCCGTTTAAAAATAATGCGGAAAAATATGGAACGGCTTGGAATTCATTGTGTTAAAACCAAAGAAATAAATGCTCTTGAATATGAAGGAGATAAGTTTGATAGAATTCTAGCCGATGTACCGTGTTTGGGTTCAGGAACTCTTTCTAAAAAACCGGATATTAAGTGGAAAAAAGATCTACTGGATTTAAAAAGAATTACCGAACTTCAATATAATTTATTGGAAAAAGCTGCAGCTCTTGTTAAAGAAAACGGAATAGTTGTGTATAGTACTTGCTCAATTGAACCGGAAGAAAACGGTGAGATTGTTAAAAAGTTTTTAGGTAATCACCCGGAATTTAAGCTTCAAAATGCAGCTGAAATTTTTTCACATGAATTAGTTGACGAGAATGGATGCATACAAACTTTGCCTCATATTCATCATATGGACGGGGCATTTTCTGCGAAGCTTATAAAAATTCAATAAAATTTGTATACTTTTAAATAATACTGTTAAAATAGAAATCAATTAATATTATAAAATAATTTATACCGAATAGTATTATGTTTACTAAATTTGCCGAAGAATTAAAGGAAGCACGCTCGAAAAATCAGCTTACGCTGCAGCATATTGCGTCTAAAACCCGCATCGATTTAAAATTTCTCGAATATATGGAAAAGGGTAATTTTAGTTTCTTACCCGATCTTTATATCAAAGCATTTATCAAGGAATATGCAAGACTTGTGGGCCTGGATGTTGATATAACTTTAAAAAAATATGAAGCGGCAAAGAAAAACAAAAACTACGATGAAAACGGCGATATAGAAGAAGAAACCAAAAAGCCTAAACCGGAAACGGAAGAACCGAAACCTTCGGCGGAAGATATTCCCAAACCTGCACCTTATGAATTCGTGGATAATTCCGTTAGTAAAAAAAGTCCAACACCTATAAATGCAAATGCGCAAAAGATACGACTTGCTGTTTTAATCGGCGGTGCAATTGCAATAGTTTTAATTATTTATTTTGCATTTTTTAGCGGAGGTTCCGAAATAATTGTAAAAGAAAAGCCTTATAATGAAGTAAGGAAAGAAAACACAAAACGTTATGTTGAAGAAACGAAAAAACCTGCTGCCGCGACAACTGAACCGGCTACTGTTTCGGACAGCCTTTCACTGCGTGTTGAAACTTCGGATACTTCATGGGTGAAAATTTTATTGGACGGAACAAAAGTTATTGAATATACTTTTTTCCCGAATTCCGAAAAAGTGCTTAAGGCAAAAAGCAATTTTAATTTGATAATCGGCAATGCCGGTGTTATGCGCTTCTTTTTAAATAATAAACCGTTAAATTTTGCAGGTAAAATAAATCAAGTTAAATATGTTTATATAGACAGTTCCGGTATAAAATATTTGGAAAACCCACCATCTCTTTTGCAACAGTGAATGGCAACTAAATTAGAAAAAAGGATTGAACAATTAAGGGAACTCATTAGAGAACATGATTATAAATATTATGTTCTTGCAGAACCTTCGGTTAGCGATAAAGAATACGACAACTTAATAAAAGAGCTTGAAAAACTCGAAACGGAAAATCCTCAGTTAATAACTCCTGATTCCCCTACACAAAGGGTTGGAAAAGATTTAACAAAAGATTTTAAACCTGTAACTCACAAAGTCCCAATGCTAAGTCTTGCCAATACTTATAGCGAGGAAGAACTTTTGGAGTTCGATAAAAGAATAAGAGGTCTTTTACCCGAGAATGAAATTGTTGAATATGTGGTTGAGCCTAAAATTGACGGTGCATCTGTAAGTCTGAATTATGTTGACGGATATCTTAAAACTGCCGCTACACGAGGAGACGGAACTACCGGTGAGGAAATAACGGTTAATGCAAAAACTATTAAATCAGTTCCGTTAAAACTTAAGAAGCTTAATTCAACACAATATAAGCTTAAAGATTTTGAAGCCCGCGGCGAAATTTTTATGAAGGTAAAGGACTTCCTGCGGCTTAATAAGGAAAGAGAAGAACAGGGAGAAAAGCTTTTTGCCAATCCAAGAAATTCCGCTGCAGGTACTTTAAAAATGCAGGATCCGAAAACAGTTGCAAAGCGGCCGTTAAATATTTTTCTTTATATGCTTGTAAGCAACGAAGAAGAGTTTGAAACACAAATTGAAAATCTTCAAATGCTTAAAACGCTTGGCTTTAATGTTAACCGGGAGTATAAACTTTGTAAAAATATAAATGAAGTTCTTAAAGCATGTCATAAACTAGAAGAGAAAAGAGATTCGCTTGAATATGAAATTGACGGAGCTGTAATAAAAGTAAACTCGATAAGACAGCAAAAAATTTTAGGAAGCATAGCAAAGTCCCCTCGCTGGGCTGTTGCGTTTAAGTTTAAAGCAAAGCAGGCATTTACAATAATAAATAAAATAACATGGCAGGTCGGGCGTACAGGCACAATAACTCCAGTTGCAGAACTGGATCCGGTTTTTCTTTCCGGCTCTACAATAAGTAGAGCGACGTTACATAATATGGATGAAATAAAAAGGAAAGACATAAGAACAGGTGATAAAGTTATTATTGAAAAAGGCGGAGATGTTATTCCCAAAGTTGTGGCGGTCGTTTTAAATGAAAGAAAGAAGAATAGTAAAATAACTTTACCTCCGGATAAATGTCCGGTTTGCGGCACTCCGTTGTTTAAGCCGGAAAATGAAGTAGCTTATTATTGTGAAAACACCGAATGCCCTGCGCAAATAAAAGGAAGGCTGGAACATTTTGCAGCACGCGGAGCAATGGATATCGAAGGATTGGGTGAAGCATTGATAGATCTTTTTGTCGATAACGGTTTTTTAAATACTTATGCCGATATTTATGATCTTAAAAATAAAAGAGATAAATTAATTTTAGTTGAAAGATTGGGAGAAAAAAGCATAGACAACCTGCTCAATGCGATTGAAGAAAGTAAGAAGCAGCCTTTCGCAAAGGTACTGTTTGCCTTGGGAATACGTTACGTCGGCGCGGGGGCTGCAAGAAAGCTAACCGCTCACTTCAATTCTATTGAAAGCTTGATGAATGCTTCGGAAGAAGAAATATCTGAAGTTCGCGAAATCGGACCTAGCATCAGCAGCAGTGTAAAAAAATTTTTTGCTAATAAGGAAAACGTAAATATTGTTTCAAGACTTAAAGATCACGGACTCAATTTTAAATCTGGGAAAACGAAAGATATCGTTTCTTTCTTTACAGATAAGACATTTGTTTTAACGGGAACTCTTTCAAAATTTTCCCGGGAAGAAGCAAGCGAAAGAATTCTTGCATTAGGAGGGAAGGTAACCTCCAGTGTTAGTAAAAAAACTGACTTTGTTTTAGCCGGCGAAAGTGCAGGCTCAAAGCTGGATAAGGCAAAATCACTCGGAGTAAGAATATTAACGGAAGAAGAATTTCTTAAATATTTGGATTAGCCAAACTTTTTATGTTTAAAACTATTAAAAATAAAATTATTCATACTATTGTCATTCGAAAATTAAAACATCTTCGTATTAGCAGGCAATCATTTAAAAATTTGTACAGTGATACGCCTCAGTTTTTAGTTCTTATGCCCGAAAACGAAAGTCATTTTTATTATGCACTAAATGTACTTAAAACTCTGGCTGATGAGGGTAAAATAATAACTTTATTAACGCATGATTATAGAGTAAATACTTTACCTCAAAAATATCGCCAGGGAATTATCGATTACGGAATAGCCGATATATCCAAATTAAATTTACCGAACAAAAAATTTGAACAAAGGTTAAAAGAGCAGCAGTTCAGTGCTGTACTCGATTTAAGCAAAGAAGAAGATTTATTTAACAGTCTGGCAGCAAATCTTGTTCAATCTCAGGTAAGAATCGGGTTCAAAAAAAAGAACTCGGATATGTATTATAATCTTCAGGTTGCTAATTCGGAGAATAATCCTGAAATCTTTTATAAAAATTTCTTAAATTGCTTGCAAATGTTTTAAAGGACTTTTATGAACTTTGAGACCAAAAGAGTGGGGGATATAACAGTATTTAAATTAAATGAAAAAAGGCTCGATACGAACATTTCCGGCCTCGTTAAAGGAGAATTTACAATATTATTAAAAGTAGAGGGCATAAATAAGTTTATTGTCGATTTAAGCGAAGTTGAATCTTGCGACAGTTCGGGATTAAGCGCCTTGCTTGTTGCAAATAGGATCCTTCAATCATCGGAAGGCAGTATGAGGCTTGCTGCTCCTTCAGAAAAAGTTCATTCCCTAATAAAAATTACACAGCTCGATCGTGTTCTGCCTGTTTGCGATACGGTAGATCAAGCTTTTGAAGAGTTGAAAAAGTAATAGGCAGATTTTTTGAAAGGTAATATTTTAGATTATATAATTATTGTAGTTTACCTTGTAGGCATTGCCGCATTCGGAATGATTTCGGGAGGTAAACAAAAATCCGTAAAAGATTATTTCCTGGGTTCTAAAGTCGTTCCCTGGTGGGCGGTCTGCTTTTCAATTGTTGCCGCAGAAACAAGTACTTTAACGTTTATATCAATTCCGGGACTTGCATATCTAACCAACTTAAATTTTTTGCAGGTAACTTTCGGTTATCTGATAGGAAGAATAATTGTTGCAGTTTTATTCCTTCCCGCTTACAGTAAAGGTAATCTAAAAACAGCATATACTTTTTTAGAAAACAGATTCGGCGGGAAGACAAGATCGTTTGCATCAATAGTGTTTTTGTTTACGCGTGTCGCAGCCGACGGCGTAAGATTATTTGCAACGGCCATTCCGTTAAAATTAATGCTTGATATTTCCTACCCTGAAGCAATATTGATAATGGCGTTTGTTGCACTAGTTTATACATATACCGGCGGTGTTAAAGGTGTAATCTGGGTAGATGTAATTCAAATGTTTACTTACCTTGGCGGCGCTATACTGGCAGGAATATTTTTAATTCATTTATTGCCTGACGGTTGGCATTCGGTTACGACGGCTGCAGCATCAGCAAACAAATTCGAAATTTTTAATTGGGGATTTAAAAACGGATTGGCAGGTTTCTTCAATCAGCCTTACACCATAATCGGCGGTGTAGTCGGCGGTGCATTCCTTTCAATGGCTTCCCATGGAACGGATCAATTAATTGTTCAAAGACTACTCACAACAAGAAGTTTAAAGGACAGTCAAAAGGCAATTATAGGAAGCGGAATAATTGTAATTATTCAGTTTGCAATTTTTTTAGTTGTCGGTGTAATGCTTTATGCTTATTACGGCGTTATGAATGTAAGATCGGATACGGTATTTCCCCGCTTTATAATTGATGTTCTTCCTCCGGGAGTAACAGGAATTATTATTGCCGGTTTATTTGCCGCTGCACTTTCTACTTTAGCCGGATCAATGAGTTCGCTTGCATCTTCCACAATGATGGATTTGTATGTCCCGTTTTTCGGAAAAGTAGGCGACGATAAAAAGCAATTAATGATTTCCAGGTTGTTTACAATTATGTGGGCGGTATTGCTTGTTGGAGCAGCAATATTTTTTATGAATACTTCTCAAGCAGTAGTAGAACTTGCTTTAAGTATAGCTTCATTTACTTACGGCGGTTTACTCGGTACTTTCCTTCTTGGAATATTAGTTAAGAAAGCAAGGCAGGAAGATGCGCTTGCCGGCTTTGTAGCGGGTATCTTTATAATGATTACGGTTATTTCCCTTAAACTTGTTGCGTGGACGTGGTTTACTTTAATCGGTGTGCTTGCTACTGTTCTAATCGGCGGACTATTAAATGCCTTATCTGACAGAAAACCAATACAAGAATAATTGCAGTTTAATTGGTTTTAGATATCTCCCTTGACATTGTCCAACTCATTTTAAATATTATTATAGGTGTAAAATAATTTATTTGTTTATAGAGTAGTTTTATCTCGTTAAATAAATTAATCTTTTAATTATTTTCATATTCTTCCCAAATTGGTACGGGGAATTCTTTGAATAACAAATCGCGTATTGAGAGTTTCTGTATAGGCTTGCAGAATTAAAATGCTTTTGTAAAAGTTTAATTCGCTTTTATTTAAATGAAAAATCAAAATTTATCGCGAAGAAATTTTATAAAAAGGACTGCACAATTTGGAATCATTTTAGGCGGAACAGGCATTGCCGTCTCAAATCCACATATACTCGGATCGCTGACTTCGACAAGGGCTTCTTCATTTCTTGACTCGCTTATTGATGAAGGTCTACTGCAAAATGCTCCGACTGCACGTTATTGGATTTCAACTTCAACAAAAAATGTGAACTGCTTAAACTGTCACTCACGCGATGAAGTTGAAATAAATAAACCGTATAAACATAATGAAGATATAATTAAATGCTTGCTGTGTGCACAAGGCTGCATTATCAAAAACGGCGAAAAAGGCAAATGCAGGGCAAGGGTTAATATCAACGGGAAATTAAAAAGTCTGGTATACGGCCATCCGGTTGCAATTCATATTGACCCGATTGAAAAAAAACCTTTTTACCATTTTCTGCCCGGAGCTGAAGCTTATTCATTAGCAACAGCAGGATGCCCTTTATCATGTAAGTTCTGTCAGAACTGGGAAATTTCTCAAGCGAAGCCTGAAGATTTTTCCACGAATTTTATACCTCCCGAAACCATTGCACAAACTTCATATAAAAAAAATGTCCCGGTAATTGCATTCACTTATAATGAACCGACTGTTTTTACGGAATATTTAATTGATATTGCTAAATATGCCAAAGAGAAAAGAATAAGAAGTGTTTTGATAAGCTGCGGTTTTATGAACAGCGAACCGCTTACCGAAATGTGTGAAGTATTAAGTGCAATTAAAATAGATTTAAAAGGCTATAGCGAAGATTTTTATAAAAAGGTATGTAATGCCGAACTTAATCCGGTTTTAAAAACCATTAAACAAATCTCAAAAACCAAAGTGCATCTTGAGATTGTTAATTTGGTTGTCCCTACTTTAAATGATTCAAAAGAAATGCTTACAGGTTTGGCTAAATGGATTGCTGATGAATTAGGTTATGATATACCTGTACACTTTACCCGCTTTCATCCCGATTATAAATTATTAAATCTGCCTCCAACTCCTATTTCCAAGCTGGAACAAGCAAGAGACATAGCAATGGATAACGGAATCCGCTATGCTTACATTGGTAACGTTCCCGGGCATGAAGGAAATAATACATATTGCCCTTCATGCAAAAAAGCAATAATTAAAAGGACATCGTTTTTCATTATGGAAAATCACATATTAAACGGTAAATGTGAATACTGCAAATTCCCCATTGCCGGGGTGTGGAATTAATGTTTGAGTATTTTATGAAAAAAATTATTTTAATTAAACAAGTCCGTCTAAGCAAACGCGAAGACAGATTAAAATATTTACGTAAGATAAAAGCAATATCAATTAACAAATTTTATTTTTTAATCATCATGACAACTTTAACCTTAAACGGCAATATACAATGCAGCGCTCAATATCCGGATGCAAAAATTCGGAAGCCTGTTTTTGCGGGAAAATTTTATCCCGCCGACTCTTCGGAATTATTATCATCAATTAAGAATTATTTTAAACATGCTTTAGACAAAAACATTGGAAAGCCTTTGGCAATTATTTCACCTCATGCCGGATATGTATTCTCCGGTCAAACGGCGGCAGATGCTTATAATCAGGCAAAAAATTATAAATACGATTTGATAGTAATTTTAGGAACAAACCATACAACGGCATATTTTAATAAAATTTCAATCTATCCGCGGGAGGGTTATCAAACACCGCTTGGCTTATCTAAAATAGATGAAAAGACCGCAGATGAATTAATTGCTTCGGATAAAGATTGTGTTTTTAACCCTGCAGTGCATGCAAAAGAGCATTCAATTGAAGTTCAGATCCCGTTTATAAAATATCTTTTCCCGGGTACAAAAATACTGCCCGCTGTTGTCGGATCTTCGGATTATAATTTGTGTACCGATTTCGGTAAGGCTTTGGCTAAAGTTATAAAGGATAAAAATGCACTAATCGTTGCCAGTTCGGATCTTTCTCATTATCCCGAATATAAAGATGCCGGGGAAGTCGACCGTAATACACTGGAAGCGATAAGTAAAATGGATCCGGGAACATTTGTTAAAACAATAAACGAACAAATGAATAAGGGTATTCAAAATCTTTTAACGTGTGCATGTGGAGAAGGTCCGATTATAGCTGCAATGACGGCAGCTAAAGAATTAGGCGCCGATACTGCAGTAATTATTAATTATGCAAATTCGGGCGATAATCCGATGGCCGGTAAAGACCGTGTTGTTGGTTACGGTGCTGTTGCATTTTCAAAAAAAAAGAATAAAAATGAATACGTAGAGAATTCAAAAAAAGGAAAAGAAAACGAATTTGAATTAAATGATTCACAAAAAAAGACTCTCCTTTCTCTTGCGAGAAAAAGTATTAAACAATATTTAACTACGAAAAAAATTACTGAAGACGAAATCTCCGATCCTGTACTTCAAAAAAAATTAGGAGCCTTTGTTACATTAAGAAAGCATGGGGAATTACGAGGATGTATCGGATATATGCGGGAAGATATACCGCTGTTAAAAGTAGTAAGTACAATGGCGCTTGAATCTGCTTTCAGTGATATGAGGTTTATGCCCGTAACACTTGATGAACTTCCCGGTATTGAAATAGAAATATCCGTTCTTACTCCGGCAAAACCTATAAATAGTATAGACGAAATAATTCTTGGCAGAGATGGAGTTGTATTGTCAAAAAACGGAAAGAAAGCAGTCTTTCTTCCCCAGGTCGCAACGGAAATGCGATGGAATAAAGTTGAATTTTTGGATAACCTTTGCAGGAAGGCCGGCTTGCCAGCGGGCAGCTGGCACGATGCGGATTTATCTACTTTCCAGGCAAAAATATTCGATGAGTCTGAATTTAAATAAAAAGAAAAAATGTGTCTTTTTATCTTTTAATAGTCGGGTTAGTTTCAATTCTCGGACAAGTAATTATACTTAGAGAATTAAACGTTGCTTTTTACGGTATTGAATTAATTTATATCCTTTCTTTCGGATTCTGGCTTTTCGGAACTTCAATCGGCGCAATAGCCGGCAAAAAATCATTTACTCCTACGAAAAAACAAATTAGTCTTCCTGCCTTTTTGTTTGGCATTCTTTTAATATCGGATGTTTACTTCATTCGTTCGCTAAGATATTTATCGGGCTATGTACCGGGTGTTTTTCTTCCATTTGAAATTCAGATAACTGCACTAGCCGCTGCGCTTATTCCGGCAAGTTTCCTTACCGGATTAATGTTTCAGTGGGCTGCAAAAATTTATATTGAACGGAACAAGACACTTGCAAAAGCTTATGCAGTTGAAAGTTTCGGCGGCGTACTCGGCGGTTTGATTTCAACATTAACAATAAAGTTCGGAATACAAAATTTTACAATAGCAGTTGTTTGTACTGTGATTTCCTTTGGACTTGCTTACATATATGCAAAGAATGTAAATAGCAATTTATACAAAGCTGTTGTTCTCATCAGTTTAATATTTACAACCCCCTTCCTCTTATTTTCATCTTCGTTTGATAAACAAATGACGGAGATAAATCATCCGGATCTTATTGAAGCAAAAGATACTCCATACGGTAGAATATCTCTTACATCTTCGGGAAATCAAATATCTGTTTTTGAAAATGATGCCCTAACTTATGAAACAGAAAGTACTGCCGCCGAAGAATTTGTTCATTTTAGTCTTCTTCAACATGAAAATCCTAAGACAGTTTTGGTTTTAGGCGGCGGGTTTGAAGGAATTATAAATGAACTTAACAAATACAAACTTAAAAAAATTATCTATGTTGAATTTAATAGAGACAAGTTAATGCTGCTTAAAAAATACTTACCTGTTTCGTTTAATAAGAATAATTTAAAAATTATAATTGATGATCCGAGAAAATATTTAAATAATTATTTTAAATATGACGTGATTTTAATTGGAATGCCGGAGCCTTCGTCAGGTCAGACAAATAGATTTTATACTAAGGAATTTTTTGAATTATGTTCCAAAAGATTGAATAAGGAAGGTGTTTTATCTTTCAGACTCCGCTCTTCCGAAAACATATGGCCGCCTCCGCTTATTTCGAGAAACGTCAGTATATATCGGGCATTAAACTCGGCTTTTAACTCAATAGTAGTTTTACCGGGAGTTACAAATATATTCATCTCTTCCAATTCGCAACTTTCTAGTGATGGAAATATATTGGCTAATAGATTGAATGAAAGAAACTTTAAAACAAAATTAATTACACCGCAATATGTAAAATACATTTATACTAACGATAGAAAATTTGAAATAGAAAATATTTTATCAAATAACTTAGCTCCGGTAAATACCGATTCAAGACCAATTTGCTATCAATACTCTATTGCGATATGGCTGTCTAAATTTTTCCCCGATATCAATTCTCTCAATTTTTCTCTTTTCGATCCAAGCTCAAAAACTCATCTTTTAATATATTTTTTACTTACAATTCCAATACTAATTATTTTCTTGATCGGAAAGTTCTCGCCTAAAATCAGAAGATTTATTATAGTATTTATTGCAGGCTTTTTAGGAATGGTGTTTGAAACAATCTTAATATTACATTACCAGGTTACAAATGGAATCTTATTCAGGGATATCGGTATTTTATTGATGGCTTTTATGGCGGGCCTTGTTTTAGGTTCATATTCAATTAATAACTTTGCTCAGAAACGAAATAATAAATTGTTAATTTCCCGGTGGGTCGGAACTGCATTGTTTGCAGGCTTCGGACTTTTTAATTTGGCTTTCATTTTAACAATTGGAAAATTTGAATTCGGCTTAATAGGTATTTCCATTTTATTAGCAATTTCAGGTTCTTTTGTAGCGGGAATTTTCGCTTTTGCAGGCTTCTACAAAGTGAAGGAACAAAAGTTGATTGTTTCACCTCTTTACTCTGCCGATTTAATCGGCGGCTGCTTGGGTTCAATAGCGGCAAGTTTGTTTTTTATTCCGTTAGCCGGCTTACAAATAACCGGATTTATTATAGCGGTCATTTCTTTTATTTCTTTAGTTTTGGTTTTATAAAAAAAGTATAAAGTTGTAGTTATTACTTATAATTATCCCAAATCATATTTATATTTTTAGATTTTATGCAGTTTAATTAGTAGAATAAGTTCCAAAAATTTATATTTTTAATGCCAACTTTAATCAATTTTATAAGGTACTTCAATGTCCGGTAAATTATTAGCAGTTCTAATTTTTTCTATTATGCTAACTTCAATTTCGTCCGGTATAAATAAGAATCATTTTAAAATTAAATTAAAAAAAGGCTGGCGGATCCAATCTTCCGAAAAAGTTAATACAGATGGGAATGAGATTTCCGAAATAGGATTTTCTACAAAAGGGTGGCTTCCGGCCGAAGTTCCCACAACTGTTTTAGCAGCACTTGTAAAGGATTCGGTTTATAAAAATATTTTCTTTTCGAAAAACCTGGATAAAATACCGCGTGAACAATTTACAAAGCCCTGGTGGTATAGAATTGAGTTTACAATTCCAAAAGACAAAGATATAACAACCGCGAAACTCGAATTCAACGGAATTAATTATTATGCAAATATATGGCTGAACGGGAAACAGATTGCCGGCCCGGATACTACTAAAGGATCATTTAGAAGATTTGAAATAAATATAAGTAATGCCGCAAAGTTCGGAGATAAAAATGTACTTGCCGTAGAAGTTATTCCTCCTAAAAAAGGCGATCCGACTATAGGTTTTGTTGATTGGAATCCCGAACCGCCGGACAGTAATATGGGTTTGTGGCGCGGAGTTAACTTAAAATTAAGCGGCGATGTTTCAATTAATCATCCTTATATTCAAACAAAAGTTGATACTGTGACTCTTAAAAAAGCCCGGCTTACTGTTTCTGCCGAAGTACAAAACAATTCGAATAAAAATATTGCCGGAATTTTATATGGTAAGATCGGCTCAATTGAATTTCATAAAAATATTTCTTTATTGCCCGACGAAACAAAAATAATAACTTTTAAACCGGATGAATATTCTCAATTGATTATAAAAAATCCTCGATTATGGTGGACAAATGATTTCGGCAAGCCTGAATTATATGATTTGACGCTGACATTTAAAACCGATAATCAAATATCGGATAAGAAAGATATTAGATTCGGCATCCGTGAAGTAACAGATTATTTTACCAAACAAGGATTTCGCGGTTTTAAATTAAACGGTAAGAAAATTTTAATTCGCGGCGGCGGCTGGGCTGATAATATGCTGCTGAATAATACTTATTCAAACCTTGCAGCCCAAATTGATTATGCTAAACAGATGAATTTAAATGCAATAAGATTGGAAGGATTCTGGGGCGAAAACCAGGATATTTATAACTTATGCGATGAAAAGGGGATTTTAATAATGGTTGGCTGGAGCTGCCAATGGGAATGGGAAGGACTGCTGGGTAAACCGGTGGATAAATACGGTGGAATAAAAACTCAGGAAGATATGCAAATTGCTTCCCGCTCATGGAAAGATCAAATTCTTTGGCTGAGAAATCATCCAAGCATCTTCTTATGGTTGTATGGAAGCGATAAGTTCCCAAGACCTGAACTTGAAAAAAAATATTTGGCAATACTATCAAAGTACGACCCAACAAGACCGTGTATTGCATCTGCCGCAGAACATACAAGCACACTTACCGGAAAAACAGCCGTTAAAATGAGAGGGCCTTACAATTATGTTCCGCCCAATTATTGGTACGTTGATAAAAAGTATGGAGGGGCTTTCGGATTCAATACGGAAACCGGACCCGGTCCTCAAGTTCCACCGATTGAAAGTTTAAGAAAAATGATTCCCGAAGATTCTCTTTGGCCAATAAACAGTGAATGGTATTACCACTGCAGCAGGGGTAGATTTAAACATCTAACAAGATATAATGAAGCGATAGACAAACGGCTTGGCACACCGGAAAATCTTGAAGATTACGAACGGAAAGCACAGTACACAAACTATGAAGCAATGCGGGCAATGTATGAAGCTTTCGATGCAAATAAATTTAAATCTACCGGCGTAATTCAGTGGATGTACAATTCCGCATGGCCAAAATTATGGTGGCAGTTGTACGATTATTATTTAATGCCGAACGGAGCATTTTACGGAGCTAGAAAAGCAGGTGAGCCGGTTCATATTCAATATAATTATGAAAATAATTCAATCGACCTAATTAATAATACACTAAATGAATATAAAAACTTAACGGCAAAGGTTACCATTTTAAATTTTGATCTGACTAAAAAATTTGAAAAAGAACTGAAAAGCAATTTAAATTCCAATGAATCGAAACAAGTACTTAAACTGCCTGAAATTAAAGGACTAAGCAAGACTTATTTTGTTAATTTGAAATTATATAAAAATAACAAAGCGGCAAGTTCTAATTTCTATTGTTTATCTACAAAGCCGGACTTATTAGATACTGCAAAGTCAACCTGGTTTGTTACACCGGAAAAACAATTTGCCGATCTTACTGAATTAAACAATCTGCCTGAAGTTAACTTAAAAGTAAAACATCAATTTAAATCAGCAGGTTCTCTGGAATATGTTGAAGTGGAAATTAAAAATCCTACAAATAAATTAGCATTTTCAATTGATTTAACCGTAACTGCAGGAAATAAAGATAATCCTGTATTGCCTATTTTTCTTAGCGACAATTATTTTTCATTATTGCCCGGTGAATCAAAAATTATAAAAGGACATTTTTACATAAAAGACCTTAAAAACAAAAAACCCGGAATAAGAATTTCTGGCTGGAACGTAAAGGCTGTTCAAAATTAAAACGGAAATTAATTAGGTAATATTAAAATCTTAATTGACAATAATATTTTGTGCTATTCATTTATATTAACAAATAGTAAACTTTTCATTTAATAATAAATCATTAATAAAAACCATTAACAAGAAGAGGTTATTTTGCAATTATTAGACTACCTAATCATACTCTTATATTTTGTGTTTTCTATTGGTATAGCATTATACTATTCTAAACGGGCAGGTAAAAGTACCGATGAGTTTTTTTTATCGGGAAGAAATTTACCTTGGTACCTTGCAGGCTTATCTATGGTTGCCACAACTTTTGCTGCAGATACACCACTCGCCGTTACGGAACTTGTTACAAAAAACGGAATTGCAGGTAACTGGATTTGGTGGAATTTTGCTTTCGGCGGCTTGCTGACGGTTTTTTTCTTTGCTAAGCTTTGGCGCCGTGCTGGTATTATGACTGAAGTTGAATTTGCAGAAATTCGCTATTCGGGTAAACCGGCAAGATTTCTTCGGGGCTTTCGAGCTTTATACCTCGGCTTGTTCATGAATATTATAATAATGGGCTGGGTTAACAAAGCAATGGAATCTATTCTTATCGGTATGTTTGGAATTCCTGCTTCGCAAGTTATGATTTATGTATTCGGCTGCATGATTTTAGTCGCATTCTATTCGGCATTATCCGGATTATGGGGCGTCGTAGTTACAGATGCCTTTCAATTTTTTCTGGCTATGGGTGGAACAATTATACTGGCAATACTCGTTGTTAATTCACCTCAAGTCGGCGGAATTGCCGGTCTTCAGCATAAACTGCCGCCGTTTGTATTTGATTTCTTCCCAACGATTACAAGTGCTACATCAATGGGAGGCGCCTTTGCTTTAACTGTTACCGCATTTCTTGCATACATCGGACTGCAATGGTGGGCGTCATGGTATCCCGGTGCAGAACCTGGCGGCGGCGGTTACATCGCCCAAAGAATGATGTCTGCAAAAGATGAAAAGCATTCGCTGTTTGCTACTCTTTTTTTCCAGATCGCTCAATACGGAATCAGACCATGGCCGTGGATTCTGGTAGGACTTGCAACTTTAGTTCTTTATCCTCATCTGGCTGTGGATGCAAAAAGAATGGGGTATATTTATGCGATGAGAGATTTTCTCCCGGTAGGATTAAAAGGATTGCTGGTTGCTGCATTTTTTGCTGCATATATGAGTACAATTGCGACCCAGTTAAATTGGGGTAGTTCTTATATTTTAAATGATTTTTACCGTCGATTTGTTAAAAAAGATAAAGATGAAAAACACTATGTAAAAATTTCCAGAATTGTTACAATTCTGCTAATGATAGTTTCAATATTTATTACTTTGTTTATTAATAGGATTTCCGGCGCGTGGGAATTTATTTTGGAATGCGGTGCCGGTGTCGGATCAGTCTTAATATTAAGATGGTTCTGGTGGCGCATAAATGCATGGTCGGAAATATCTGCAATGATAACGCCGTTTGTTGTCTTCCCTATCATATCGAGTATGGGAATTAAATTTCCATACACTCTATATTATCTTGTTATATCAACTACTGTTGTTTGGATTACCGTTACATTTCTAACCAAACCGGTTGATGACGAAGTATTGTTTTCATTTTACAGAAAAATTCATCCCGGAGGTGTTTTTTGGAAAAAAGTTTCGGATAAACTACCTGATGTTAAAAGCGATACCGGGTTCTTTAAAATGTTTGTAAACTGGTTTTTGGGAGTCATTTTGGTTTATTCGTTTTTATTCGGAACAGGCAAATTGATTTTCGGAGATTACACGGCTTTCTCAATATATTTGATTGCAGCAATTATTTCGGCCATTATTATTTATAAAAACCTATCTACAATCGGCTGGGATGAAGTAATAAAATGATTTAAAAACATAATAGCAATTTCTTTTTTGATTGTTTATCTTAGCATTGTTTTATGATTAATTTGCAGGGTAAGACAATATTTTGACATGCAAATTTTGTTTTGCCCTTTACGTCAAATTTTTTAAACATACTTTTATAGATTATATTTATAAGAATATTTTGAACGGTTTTTTATTGTACGGTATATTTTTTTTATAATTGCCAGAATTTACTCAAAAAAAATAATAACTAATGGCTGAGAAAAAGCAATCAAGATTCAGAAATAGTTTAAGAATAAAATTATTAATTGGACTGGTTTCCGTAATTTTAATAGCATTGATGTTTCCAAAGGGTCAATCAATTGAGTCAGACGTATCTATCGGTTCAATTTGGATACATGATGATTTAATTGCCCCCTTCAGTTTCCCAATTTTAAAAGATCCCGCAATATATAAAGCAGAATTAAAGGCTGCTTCTGAAAGTGTCTACCCGGTTTTTGTAAAAAAAGATGATGAATTACAAAAATCGATTGATTCGTTAAAGTCCTACGATACATATCTTTTAAAAACAATTGACAGTTCTTTAACAAATAAAAATTTACAAAATTCTAATCCGACTTTTCTAAGCTCACCTTCTTTTAGTACTTTTAAAAAATTAAGAAGGGAAGAGCGTAATATGCTTTCAAATCGTTCTCTTAATTTTAAAAAATTATTCTCTCTGGTACAGGGCGTACTTGGAAATATATATCGAAACGGGATTATAAACAAAGACTCAGTGCAAATCGAGCGGGACAGTATTGCAATAAGAACAAAAAATATTGACAAGATAACTCATTTAAACTCTCTCTTAACGGAAAATGAAGCCGGTAAAGAGATAAGTAATGAAATTAATATGACCGGCTATCCTAACGAAATAAAGCAAGCAGTTACGGAATATGCCTCTCATTTCATTTTCCCTAATATTATATACAGTGCCAAATTAACTAACGAAGAATTAAATCAAGCAAAAAGCAATGTTTCTCGTTACAGTGGTATTGTAAATGAGAACGAAAGAATTATTGGAAAACATGATAGAATAACAAAAGAAGATAAATTAAAAATAGATTCTTTTAAGCAGGCAAAAGGAGAAGAGGTAGGAGGAGAAGGAAACCTGCTGCAATTTTTTGGCAAGTTTCTTCACATAGCGTTTCTAATAACACTATTAACAATTTACCTGTTCTTATTTCGCAAAAAGTTATTCTACGATAACCAAAAGGTATTGTTAATTGCAATAATAGTCATCTTTATTTCATTCATTACATTCTTAATAAACCAAATTGCCGTCAATGCTCCGCTTCAATTCATGATTTTTATTCCCGTCTTATCAATGCTGATCACAATTATTTTTGATTCACGCATCGGGTTTTATTGTACGGTAATTATTGTATTAATTGCAGGCGCATTACGGGGGAATGACTACACATTCGCTGCAATGAATTTATTTGCAGGCGGGCTTTCGGTTTATACGGTTAGAGATATTAAAAACAGATCGCAAATTTTCAGATCGTTTTTATTTATTCTTATCGGTTACCTGATTGCAATTCTTGCATTCGGCTTTGAAAGATTTGACTCTTTGGAAAATATTTTAATTGAATCTGCATTTGCAGGTTCAAATGCGCTGATAAGCCCTGTGCTTACTTACGGCCTGCTTATATTCTTCGAAAGATTTTTTAATATTACCACAGATCTTACACTGCTGGAGCTTTCCAATTTTGACAGACCGTTATTAAAAGAGCTTGCAAGAAGAGCTCCGGGTACATTTAATCATTCTATGACAATGGGAACTCTGGCGGAAACTGCTGCAGAAAACATAAATGCAAATCCGCTGCTGGCAAGAGTGGGCGCTTATTATCATGACATCGGTAAAACAATTACTCCGCAGAATTTTGTGGAAAATCAGCTTAATAATCAGAATGTACACGAGAATCTTACGCCCGAGGAAAGTGTAAGCTTAATAGCTAAACATGTTAAAGAAGGGATCGCACTTGCAGAAGAAAACAACCTCCCTCAGGAAATAGTCGATTTTATCCCGATGCATCACGGCACTACAACAATGTCCTATTTTTATGAAAAGGCTAAAAAGCTTTATGGCGATGAAAAGGTTGATAAAAAAGATTTTCAATACCCCGGTCCAAAACCAAATTCCAAGGAAACTACAATTGTTATGCTTGCCGACGGCTGCGAGTCTGCCGTACGTTCCATTGAAGAGCCTGACCCGGTAAAGGTTGAAAACCTGATTGACAACATCATTGAATCTCGTGTTGCAGACGGGCAGCTTGATAATTCGCCTATTACATTTAATGACTTAAACAAAATAAAAGAAGCATTCGTAAGTATTTTGGTAGGACAACATCATAAGAGAATTAGATATCCGAAACAGGATGAAATAGAAAAAGGAACCGACGAAAAGCAAGACAAGCAATGAACATCTTCCTAAAAGAATACCTGTCCGTATTAAAACTTGAAAAAAATCTTTCCGACAATACAATTGAATCATATAAAAACGACATTTCCGCATTTTTTCGTTTCTTGGAAGATTACAAAATCGATGATCCTTCGAAAATTTATTCTTCACATCTCATTACTTTCTTTAAGGAATTATTTAATATAGGATTGAACAGCCGTTCGGCGGCCAGATATTATTCATCAATAAAGGGATTTTTTAACTATATGCTCGGATGTAAGTATATAAATGAAAATCCGATTGAAAAAGTACCGACTCCGAAACTTGCAAAGCATCTCCCGCCTGTTTTATCTGTTAACGAAATAAATGAAATTTTATCCAAGCCGGATATAAAAGATAAATTAGGCCTGCGGGACAAAGCAATTCTTGAAACATTTTATGCCTGCGGATTGAGAGTTTCGGAATTAATTAATTTAAAATTATCCGATTTATTTTTTGATGAAGAAATAATCCGCGCATTCGGTAAAGGCTCAAAAGAAAGATTAATCCCGGTTGGAAGCAGTGCGCGGAAATGGGTTACCAACTATCTTAAACAAAGCAGGCCGCTACTTCAAAAAAAAATGAAAAGTGAAAATTATCTTTTTTTAAACAGCAGGGGTTCCAAACTTTCGAGAATGGGAGTATGGAAAATAGTCGAGCGGTATGTAAAAGAAGCCGGAATCGAAAAAGAAGTTCATCCGCATACTTTCAGGCATTCTTTTGCTACTCATTTACTGGAAGGCGGCGCAGATTTACGTGCTGTTCAAGAAATGCTTGGGCATGCTGATATTTCAACGACACAAATTTATACTCATATAGACAGAGAATACATTAAACAGGTTCATAAAGAATTTCACCCGAGAGGATAACACAATGTCAGGTATTCATATTAGTGAAAAACTAATTTCATTTTTAACTTTTCTGCCGATATTTTTTATTTCTATCGGCATTCACGAATATTCTCACGCACTTTCCGCATTCAGACTAGGAGATAATACCGCTAAAGAACAAGGCAGACTTACTCTTAACCCATTTAAGCATGCAGATCTCATAGGCACTTATATTATGCCCCTTGCAGCTTTTGCTTCCGGATTTGCTTTAATAGGCTGGGCAAAACCGGTACCTGTAAACAGGGCAAATTTTAAAAATCACTTAAGGGACGATGCGATTGTTTCATTTGCCGGACCATTTTCCAATTTTGTTTTGGCAGTACTGTCCTTTGTGTTTTTTATAATTGCAGAAAATCTTCATTTAAGCATTAATCATTATATATTAAATGTCTTTTGGTATGGTGTTTTCCTAAACATTTTTTTATTTGCATTCAATCTTCTGCCGATTCCTCCTCTAGACGGTTCCCACATACTTTTTGATATTTTTCCGAATAAATTTACTGCCGGAATTATGAGGCTGGGCTTTTACGGTTCAATAATATTATTACTATTTATCTACAGTCCGTTATGGTCTTATTTTATGAATTTCATTAACTTAATATTAAGTTTGTTTGTAAAAGCAGCGGAAATTTTTCAATGAAAAAAATTAAAATAGTTATTTTAATTTTGACACTTTTTATTTTATCAGGTTGTGTCAATAAAAAAGAAAATAATTTAAAAAATTCAAACACATCCGATACTTTACTTAATAAAAATCAAGCAGTACATTCAAATGATTTTTATTTTGTAGGGAATGTAAACGGCCGGGCCGGTATTTATAAATACGACTATGGTAAAAGAAGCTATTATAAATTCTGGTCCAAAACAAATGCAAGCGTAGTTGAGCTTTCACATTCGCCAAAAGGGAACAAAATATTTTTTTTAACTGCAACAAGTCTGGGTAAATCAGGTGTGTTCCCATTCATACATAACGTAAAATTATACTTGTTAAATACTGATTCATCTAACGTAAAATTTATAAAATTAATCGGCAGCGGCTTACAAGTATTTACCGCATGGGAAACGGACAACTCTTTCAAGGTGATACTTAATTCATTCGACATAACGGTAGCAAATTATATCAATCAGCACACAATAATTTACAGTGAATTCGGCAGAAAACTGGTCGACGAAACTAAGACATTCGATATTACCAAGGAAGGTTACCCAAAACCGCCTGTTATTAATAAAAAGGCAAAATCTCCATACGGCGAATTTTCTATTGCTGTAAAAGATTCTCCCAAAACTTCCATTTATCTTAAAAATGCTCACAATAAAAAAATTTTTATTGCATCAGTATCTCAAAAATTAAATCAAATTGAATGGGCTCCGGGAAATAAATACCTAATTTTTTCTACAATCAATATTACCCCAAGAAATAATACACTTTACAATGAAAAACCTGAAACATCTAAAATTTTTATCTATTCAATACCGGACAAAAAAATAGTTAAGGAATGGGACGGGGGTGGATTAAAGAATTTTATTCTTTTAAAAGATTTACTCATATTTGATGACGGTTTCGGCAAAAAATCTTCAATTAAAATATTTGATTTAAAAACATTGCAGATAACCAACAGCATCCGCATTAAAGGAGGATGCGGAATTCAAAATATTCCATCAATCCCGGATTATAGTGCATAGTGAAAACCTATTTAAGAATATTAAAATTTGTAACCCCCTACTGGAAACATCTTGTCATTTCCATAGTGTGTACTATTTTATTTGCCCTATTGAACGGCATGTCGGTATACCTTACAATCCCTTTGCTCGATACTTTATTTCAGGAAGGCTCCAAAACACAAACATCATCTCAAACTTCTACCGTAAGTAATGTTTCTCATCTTTTGCCGGACTGGGTAATTAAAATTAAAAATGATGTAGTAAATACATTTGATAATTTTGTTTTTAGCGGTGATAAACTGGATGCGTTATTCAAAATTTGTTTACTTGTCTTGTTTACTTTTGTACTTAAAAATGTATTCGGATATCTCCAAGCCTACTATCTTTCCTATGTTGAACAGGGCTCGATGAAAGACCTTCGCGACAGCGCATACAAGCATCTTCACCAGCTTCCTATGAGTTATTTCAAACAGGAACGGGTAGGAAACCTTATCTCAAGGTTAACCAATGATGTTAATGTCGTTCAAACCAGCATTTCGGCAGCATTTCTAAATTTAATTAGAGAGCCGTTAACCATCATCGTTTTTGTTGGAATTGCATTAAGCATTAGCTGGCAGTTAACTCTTCTCGCTTTTGTAATTTTGCCTTTTTCTATGTTCATCATTGCTTGGATCGGGCTAAAGCTAAGAAAACATAGTTCAAGAATTCAAGCTAAAATGGCCGACATAACAAGCATTCTTCAGGAAACTATTTCGGGAGTAAAGATTGTGAAGGCTTTTGGAATGGAGAATTATGAAAATAAAAAATTTGTAGATGAAACAAATAATTATTTTAAAATGATGCTTCGCATTGTTAGGATTAGAAATGCCTCTTCTCCGATAACCGAAACTTTAAGTGTTCTGGTAGGCGCTGTAATTATTTATTACGGCGGAGTTCTTGTGCTTCAATACAACACGTTAAAAGCCAGCGAGTTTTTAGGATTTTTGTTTGCAATATTTCAATTGATGCCTCCGATAAAAGAGTTAAGTACTGTTAATAACCGAATTCAGGAATCAAGCGCTGCGGGAGATAGAATTTTTGAAATACTTGATACTAATCCAAACATTAAAGATAAACCCGATGCTGTTAAGATTGAACAATTTAAAAGTACAATTGAATTCAGCCATTTAAATTTTCAATACGAAGATTCCGAAGAACTGGTACTGGATGATATTAATTTTAAAGTTAACAAAGGAGAAATTATTGCACTTGTGGGCCCCAGCGGCGGAGGTAAATCCACCCTGGTCGATCTGATCCCGAGATTTTATGACCCTATTGGCGGAAAGATTTTGATTGATGGAATTGATATTAAAGATATAAACATAAAAAATCTTCGTTCGTTAATGGGAATTGTTACCCAAGAGACTTTTTTATTTAATGAATCGATTAAAAGTAATATTGCTTACGGTTTAGGCGACTACCCGATTGAAAAAATTATAGAAGCGGCAAAAACCGCAAACGCTCACAATTTTATTGTTGATTTGCCTGACGGCTACGAAACAATAATCGGGGAAAGGGGATTGAAAATATCCGGCGGACAGCGGCAAAGAATTTCCATAGCCAGAGCAATAGTTAAAAATCCGGAAATTATGATTTTTGATGAAGCTACCTCCGCATTGGATAATGAATCCGAATTATTGGTTCAAGAAGCGATTGAAAGGATGATGAAAAACCGTACGACCTTTGTTATCGCCCATAGATTAAGTACAATTAGAAATGCGTCAAGGATTCTGGTGCTAGATAAAGGGAAGATTATTCAAATTGGAACGCACGACAACTTAATTCAAGATAAAAACGGTTTATATAATAAGTTTTACGAAATGCAATTCCGAGATTAAAAATGAAACCTTCGATTAATCAAATTAAAACAATCGATAAGATAATCTTCTTCTTCTTTTTACTATTTGTTTTAAGCCTTACGAATTCCATATTCGTAAACCAAATAGGATATTTCGGAGCACTGATTTTTATTCTTGTAAGATTTGCCATAACTAAAGAAAATCAATTTGAAAAAACCGGAATGGAAACAGCCTTTATCTGGTTTTTAAGCGCAGAATTATTGTCTGCTGTTTTTTCCGGTAATAATCCCCAAGCATATTTATATTTTTCCAAGAGAGCACTATTAATTCCTTTGGTCTATACTTCAATTATCGCTGCAACTGATTTTAAACGAATAAAAACTTTCTTTTATTTTTATATCGGCGCTTCTTTAATTTCCATTTTAATATATCTCTTTTTCGCATATAAATATTATATCTTTAGCCTTTACAACCTTACGCAATCAGGCCCGTCAATATTTCAATACCCGATTACAGCAGGCGAAATTACTAGCTTTACCGTATTGTTCTTATTTGCATTTGCAGTAAACGAAAAGGTTAAGCTTAAAAACAGAATATTTTTAATTATCGGCTTTTTAATATCGCTCCTGGCTTTAATCTCAACATATAAACGAACAAGCTGGATAGGTGTTGGCGCCGGTATATTAGTTATTTTAATTTTGAAAAAACAATGGAAAGTGGTCGGGCTTATTTGTTTTATAGTTGC